>JADZEM010000163.1 GCA_020850535.1 Chloroflexota bacterium | reverse complement strand
GTCGCTGCGCGACGCGCCAGTCGCACCAGTGCCGGCCGTTCCCGGCGGCCGTCGCGCAGCGACGGCGTGACTGTAGGCGGGGACTTCAGTCCCCGACCGCCCGTTCCATGATGCTTCGGGGACACCATGAACATGCAATCGCCCTGGAGCATCCCCGTCGAGAGCGTGCCGGTCGGGTCCGCTGAGGTCTTGAGCCGCTCGTCGCCGGCGGCCGGCCCGGACAGTCCGATCGGCGTGGTAGCGGTGATCCGGCGGTTGTAGGTCGAGGTGCGGTCGTAGGCCCAGTCGCCGGCGGCGTTGCGCCGCGCCAGGACGATGCTCGCGCCGTGTGCGGCCAGCTCGATGTCCACCTGCTCGCGGGTCGGCTTCTTCGGATCGTAGTCGGGGAACATCATCAGGCCGTCGGTGTACTCGTGGTTGTTCCAGATCAGCCCCTCGTGGGCCGTCGTCGAGCCGAGCGGCAGCGGCAGGAACGCCACGAAGTCGGAGTTGAAGCCGAAGCGCCGCTCCTGCGAGGCCGCCGTCGGGTTCTCGATGTCGAAGGCGGGCACGTCGGCGAAGAGCGGGTCGCCCCAGCCGATCAGCACGGACGCCTTGTGGCCGTCCGCCACGCGGATCTCGTCGGTGGCGGGGTCGGTGGGGCGGATGGCGGTGAAGGTCAGGCCGCTCGGACGCTGCTGGACGGGCGCGGGGGACGGCGTCGCCGTCGTCTGGGCCTGGGCTTCGGTGGCGCGGAACGCTGGGAGCAGCGCGGCAGCCGCGCCGGCCACCAGCCCGACTTTCAGCAGGCCACGCCGGCTCACGCGGCGTTCGAGCACGCCGCGGAACGTCTCGCCCGCGCCTTTCAGCTCGCGGGAGACGAGCGAGCCGCAGTTGAAGCGGCAGCTTGTGCGGCAGACGGAGTGAGCGTCGAGCATCATCAGCTCGTGCGAAGCGCCGTTCAGGGTGTCTGACACGGTGTGATCGGTCCCCTTGCCCAGAGGGCAGATGAGCGAAAGCGGTGCGACGGGACAGGTACCAACAGGCCCGCCGAGGGGTGGTCTCTCCTCGACGGGCCTGGGCGGTTCACTGCGGCAGGCAGTCCGGCGAGGCTAATTCGCCAGCGGAGTGCCCTGGAACGTGATCGAGCGGATCTGCGCCTCGGCCCTGGCGGCGGCCTCCGCCGAGAGCGGCGCGTAGTTCAGCGGCACGGCGAGCTGCTGGCCGTCCTTGATGGCCCACAGCAGCATGTCGACGACGGCCTTGCCCTTCGCCTGGTCCGTCTGCTCCCGGTTTACCAGGATCCAGGTGAACCCGGCAATCGGGTAGGCGTCCGGGTTGGACGAGTTGGTGATCATCACCTTCATGTCGTCCGGCAGCGCGACGCCAGCAGCGGCGGCGGTGGTCGAGCCGTAGGAAGCGGTCACCCAGACGCCCGAGGCGTTCTTGACCGAGGCGACCGGGATGTTGTTCTGGACGGCGTACGCCAGCTCGACGTAGCCAATCGAGCCCTCGTTCGCCTTGACTTCGCCGGCCACGCCCGAGTTGCCCTGCCCGCCGAGGCCGTTCGGCCAGTTGACGGAGGTCGCGTTGCCGACCTGGGCCGCCCAGGCTGGGCTGATCTTGGTCAGGTAGTTGGTGAAGATGAAGGTCGTGCCGCTGCTGTCCGAACGATGGACCGAGATGATGTCCTTGTTCGGCAGGGCCACGCCCGGGTTGTCGGCGGCCAGGGCGGCATCATTCCACTTGCCGATGGTCCCCAGGAAGATGCCGGCGACGGTGTCCGGCGAGAGGTTCAGCTTGCCTTCGAGCTCCGGCACGTTGAAGGCCAGGACCACGGAGCCGGCCACCATCGGGATGTGCAGCACATCCGGCGCAGCGGCCTGTTGCTCGGCGGTCATGATGCCGTCGGTCGCGCCGAAGTCAACGGTCCTGTCGGTGATGGCCTTGATGCCGCCGCCGCTGCCGATGGGCTGATAATTGACCTGGACGCCGGTCCTGGTGGCGTACTCGTTGAACCACTTCGTGTACAACGGAGCCGGGAACGTCGCGCCAGCGCCGTTCAGCGCGACCTGGGCGCTCGCCAGATGCATCGGCCATGCGACCGAGAGCGCCAGGACGGCGAGCAGGAGCGAACGAAGGAGTTTCACGCGCAGACCCTCCAGTGCAGCCGATCCGCTATCGCCGGTGCATCAGACGTACATCGGCGGCGGTACATGGGGAAGAACTGCGAAGATCATACGAACGCGCACCGCTCCTACTCTTAAGCGAGGGTTAGACCTGATTAATCTGGCGTAAAACTTTGCGGCATCTTCCTTAACAGCGTTCAGCATTCGGTGGCACAGATCTCAGGAAGCAGTGCAGGGTCAACTAACAGCCAGACGCAGGCTGCACAGAGAGTAAGAACCAGAGTAGCCCTATTACTATTGTAACTTCGTACACCCCGGCACCAGATCAGGCTGAAACTATCAAACAGTCACAAGGCGCGCTGATCACGATTCCTGTGTCCAGATCCAGTCTCACAGCTATTCCTACAGCACGCTCAATTCATATATCTGACGGTACCATGATTATCAGTATTTCAGGGCCAGATCCACTAACAACCCAGGAGGCAGCCCTGGCGCTCACGAAAGCAAACTAGTCATACAGGCTTTCGTATGGCGTATCTGCGCAGCTACACATGCCGCGGACATGCCCTACTCGAAGGAGCCACGCGCCGGCCGTACCTGCAAGGTGAGTAGATACCGTATCGCATCGTGGTCACGTCTCGGGATACAGGCGGCGCCTGGGAGCGGTGTCAGTAGTGCGAGATGTCCAGCTCCTCGATCTGCCCCGTCACCATGTACACCACCCGTTCGCAGATGTTGGTGGCGCGGTCCGCGATCCGCTCCAGGTTGTGTGCCGCCCACAGCAGCCAGGTCGCCCGCTGGATCGTCTTCGGATCCTCGATCATGTACGTCAGCAGCTCGCGGTAGATCTGGTCGTAGAGCGAGTCTACGGCGTCATCCTCCGCGACGATGGCCCGCGCCTCGTCGATGTCCCGGCGCACCAGGGCGTCCAGGCTGCGACGCAGCATCGAGCGGCCCAGCTCCGACATCCGTGGGATGTCGATCAGCGGCTTGACGGGCGGCTGGTCACCGTGCAGCAGCACGATCTTCGCGATGCCGGCGGCGTAATCGCCGATGCGCTCCAGGTCCGTCGAGATGTGGATGACCGAGGCGATCAGGCGCAGATCGCCGGCAATCGGCTGCTGCATCGCGATCAGCCGAACGGCGTCCTCTTCCAGGCGGAAGCGCCGGGCGTTGATCGCCGAGTCGTCGGCGATGACCTGCCGCGCCAGGGTCGCGTCGAGGCGCACCAGCGCGTCGATGGACCGTTCGATGGCCTTCTCGACCATGCTGCCCAGCAGCAGGGTGTCGTCCAGCAACGTGTGCAGCTGCCGGTCGAACGTGGCCCGGGTGGGGATGGCCATGTGGTTCCTCCCGATCAGCCGAACCGGCCGGTGATGTAGTCCTCGGTGCGCTTGTCGCGCGGGTTCGTGAACAACTGGCGGGTCGGCGCGAACTCCACGAGCCGCCCGACGCGCTCCTCGCCGGCCAGCATGAAGGCCGTGTTGTCCGAGATGCGCGACGCCTGCTGCATGTTGTGGGTGACGATGGCGATGGTGTACCGCTGCTTCAGCTCGACGATCAGCTCTTCGATGCGGTAGGTCGCGATCGGGTCGAGCGCCGAGCACGGCTCGTCCATCAGGAGGACGTCCGGCTGCACGGCAATCGAGCGGGCGATGCACAGCCGCTGCTGCTGTCCGCCCGAGAGCGACGCCCCGCCAGCCTTCAGCTTGTCCTTGACCTCGTCCCAGAGGGCCGCCTGCCGCAAACTCCGCTCCACGACCTCGTCGAGGTTGACTTTCTTCGCCAGCCCGTTGAGACGCAGGCCCGAGGCCACGTTCTCGTAGATCGACATCATCGGGAACGGGTTCGGCTTCTGGAACACCATGCCGATGCGCCGGCGGACGGCCACGGCGTCGACGCCCCTGTCGTAGATGTCCTCGGCGCCGAGCAGCACCTTGCCCTCGGCGCGCGCGCCCGACACGACCTCGTGGATGCGGTTCAGGCAGCGGATCAGCGTGGACTTGCCGCAGCCGGATGGCCCGATGATCGCCGTAACCGCGCCCGGCTCGATCACCATATCGACGTTCTCGATGGCTTTGTGCGCCCCGTAGAAGGCGGACAGGCCCTCGACGCGCATGCCGATGGCGTCGCTCGCGCGGGCGCCGGCGGCGCCCGACGTTGGGTTCGCCAGAGTGGCTTCCATGTGCGTACTCGTCCCTTTCTCGGCCCCTTGCCCCTCGCCCCTCTCCCGCGTGCGGGAGAGGGGGCGCCGGAGGGGAACGCGCTGGTATGGGCTAGAAGCCGGCTCGCTTGCGCGTGGCCAGGCGCGTCGACAGGCTCAGCAGGCCGATCACCAGGATCAGCACCAGGGCGCTGCCCCAGGCCTTGGTGTGCCAGTCCGCGTACGGCGACGTGGCGTAGCTGTAGATCTGGAGCGGCAGCGCCGCCATCGGCTGCATCAGGTCGAAGTTGAAGAACTGGTTGCCGAGGGCCGTCAGCACCAGCGGCGCCGTCTCGCCGCCAGCCCGCGCGACGGCCAGGATGATCCCCGTCACGATGCCGCCCCTGGCGGTCGGGATCACCACGCAGAGGATCGTCTTGGCGCGCGAGACGCCGAGGCCGAGCGCCGCCTCGCGGTAGGTGTCGGGCACCAGCCGCAGCATCTCCTCGACGGTTCGGGTGATGATCGGGATCATGATCAGCGCCAGCGCGATGCCGCCCGCCAGCCCGTTGAAGCTGCCGAAGACGTTCCGCACGAACACCGCCCAGACGAACACGCCAACCACCACCGACGGCACGCCGGCCAGCAGGTCGATGGTGTAGCTGACCGCCGAGGCGAGCCGTCCCCGACCGTACTCGGCCAGATAGATGGCCGTCCCCACGCCAATCGGCACGCCGATCACCGCGGCCACGCCGAGCATCATCAGCGTGCCGATGATGGCCGGGGCCACGCCGCCGCCCTCCTCGCCCAGCGGCAGGGGGCGGTCGGTGAAGAAGGCCACGTTCAGGGCGGGCGCACCCTTCAGCGCAACATCCAGCAGGATCACGGCGAGGATCGCCACGCCGAGGGCAGCGCAGAGCACCACCGCGCCGAACATGGCCTGATCGAACAGCTTGCGGCGCATGGCCCCCGCGTCGGCCGCCAGCAGGCTCCGAGGATGGGCCGTCGTTAGCTGCATGGAGGCTTCCCCTTGCACGGTGTCTCGCTCCTCACGCCCGCATCGCGCCGCGGCCGGCGAACTTCCAGACGATCAGCCGTGCCAGCCCGTTGACGATGCCGCTGACCACCAGCAGCACCAGGGCGACGTAGACGATGGCGGCGAAGTAGATCTCCTTGTCGGCCTCGCGGAACTGGTTGGCGATGGCGCTGGCCATCGTGTAGCCCGGCGTGAACAGGGAGAAGTTGACGTTTCGCGAGCTGTTGCCGATGACCATCGTCACGGCCATCGTCTCGCCGAGCGCGCGGGCCAGCCCGAGCATCGCCGCCGCGACGACGCCCGAGCGGGCGTACGGCAGCACGGCCCAGGTGATCGTCTCCCACTTCGTCGCGCCCAGCCCGATCATCCCCTCACGCTGGGTGTTGGGGACGGTCATGAAGACCTCGCGGGCCACCGACATGATGGTGGGCAGGATCATGATGGCCAGGATCACCGCCGCCACCAGGATGTCGCGCCCGAGGGCCGGCCCCGCCACGAAGGTGCTGAGGACCGGGATGTTCTCGAAGACGGTCTTCAGGAACGGCTCGACGCCGCGGCGCATCACCGGCGCCAGCACGAAGAAGCCCCAGAGGCCGTAGATGATGCTCGGGATGGCGGCCAGCAGCTCGACGATGAACGAGACCGGGTTCCGCAGCCAGGCCGGGGCGTACTCGGCCAGGAAGATGGCGGCCCCCACCGCGATGGGCGTTGCGATGAGCAGGGCCAGCGCCGAGCTGAAGAGGGTGCCGTAGATATACGGCCACGCGCCGAACTCTTCCTTGACCGGGTCCCAGGTCGAGCTGGTGACGAAGCCGAGGCCGTACCGCTCAATGGACGGCCACGAGTCGATGGCCAGCAAGAGCACGAGCGCAACGAAGATGGCGATGACCAGCCCGCTGACGCCCGTGACCACCGCCCGGAACACGAGATCGGAGGGGCCGGCCGTCCCGATCCGAGACGGTAGCGGGCCTGCCGTCCGCGCCTGCGCCATGGTGAACCCCCTACCGGCCTGGGAAGGCCGGCCCGCCGCCGCTCTGGATGCTCTGGATCATCGCGTCGGCCCGCGAGACGATCTCCGGGGGCAATGGCGCGTAGCCGAGGTCGCTGTTGAGCTTCTGGCCGTCGGAGATGGCCCAGGTGAGCAGGCGCGTCAGCGCGACGGCCTTGCCCTTCTCGGGGATGCTCTTGTGGGCCAGGATCCAGGTGAAGCCAGAGATCGGGTACGCCTTCGCGCCCGGGGCGTTCACAATGGAGGCGCGGAGGTCGGCCGGGATGCTGCTGCCCAGGCCGGCCGCCGCGGCCGTGGTGCTCTCGATGCTCGGGGCGACGAACTGGCCGTCCCTGTTCTTGACGAGACCCGGCGTCAGCTTCTGCTGGATCGCGTAGATCAGCTCGACGTAGCCGATGGCGTACGGGTTCTGCTTGACCTCGTTGGTCACGCCCGGGTTGCCCTGGCCGCCGAGGCCGGTCGGCCAGTTCACGGCCGTCGCCGCACCGACCTTGCTCTTCCAGGCCGCGCTGACGTTGGAGAGGTAGTCGGTGAAGATGAACGAGGTGCCACTGCCGTCCGAGCGGTGGATGACAACGATGTCCTTGCTCGGCAGGGCCAGATCGGGGTTGTCGGCCTTGATCCTGGCATCGTCCCACTTGACGATCTCGCCGAGGTAGATGCCGGCCAGGGTCTCGCCGCTGAAGCGGACCGGCTTCTCGCCGATCTCGGGAAGGTTGGCGATCGGCACGACGGCCCCGAGGGCCATCGGGATGTGCAGGATCTCGCCGCCCTTTGCCGCCTTGAGCTGCTCGTCGGTCATCGGGCCGTCGGTCGCCCCGAAGTCGGCGGTCTGGTCCGAGATCGCCTTGATGCCGCCGCCGCTGCCGATGGCCTGGTAGTTGACCTCGACGCCGGTCAGCGTCTTGTAGTCGTTGAACCACTTCGAGTAGAGCGGGGCGGGGAAGGTCGCGCCGGCCCCGGTCACCTGCTTCGCTTCGCCCTCAAACGGTCCCTTGATCGTGCCAGGCGCCGGCCCGCCGCTGGCGGCCACCACGGGCGATGCAGCAGCGGCGGCCGGGGATGCAGCGGCAGCGGCCGGGGATGCAGCAGCGGCGGCCGGGGATGCAGCGGCAGCGGCCGGGCTGCTCGCCGGCTTCGCGGCCTCCGCCGCCGGCTTCGCAGCCTCGGCGGCGGGCTTGCTTTCGGTCTTGGTGGCGGCGCCGGGATTGGTGCCCGGGCCACAGGCACTCGCCAGCACACCCAGCCCGGCGAGCATCATCGTGACGGCGCGCCGTCGGCTCACCGGTGTACGTCGGATCATCCTTGAGGCCCCCTTGATGCCTTCTGGTTCCACCTGAAGGCTAGGGGAGGCACGTAAACCGGAGTTTAACTAGCGGTGCTTGCCTGTTAACGCTCGGTAAATTGTCCGCCCCGAGATCGGCGTCACACCGGACAGCGCCCGAACGACCACCGGGCGCGAAGACGTATCGGGCTCCGGACGGCCAGGTTCAGCGAACGGTGGAGGCTGCCTCTCGCAGAACGACCGGCTTCGTGCTATCGTATCAACCATGATCGAACTATCGGTGCTCGGGGCCAACGGCAGCGCGGCCCGACTTGACGTGACGGAGTCGGCGGCGCGGCTGCTGAAGCTGCTGGCCGACCCAACCCGGCGGCGCGTCTTCCTCAAGCTGACCGAGGGCGAGATCTGCAACTGCGAACTGGCCGATGGGCTGGGGCTGGCGCAGAACCTCGTGTCGCACCACATCCGGCAACTGCGGGAGGCCGGCTTCGTGCGGGAGCGGCGCGACGCCAACGACGCCCGCTGGATCTACTATTGGCTCGACAAGGATGCCCTCGGGGAGGCGTGGCGGTCGCTCGACGCGTCGATCAACCCTGCCCACATCGGCCAGCGCACACCGGTCTGCCCACCACCGGAGGCCAACGCCTGATGCCCCTGGACCACTCATACTGCCCAATACATCAACGTTCATCGCACTATCTGGTGGAGGCCGACAGCGATGCGTGACGCCGTATCTGTCGCTGATCCGGCCGCATCTGCCCGGGTGGTGGCTGCGCCGGAGGTCCGAGCGGTTGTCGGGCAACTGTCGTTCATCGACCGCTACCTGCCGCTCTGGATCTTCCTGGCGATGGCGCTCGGGCTGGGGCTCGGCGCGACGGCGCCGGACCTGCCCCGGATGCTCGACGCGATCAGGGTGGCCGATGTCTCGCTGCCGATCGCACTCGGGCTGCTCTGGATGATGTACCCGGTCCTGGCCCGTGTGAAGTACGAGGAGCTGTCACACGTCGGGCGGGCCTGGAAGCTGTTCGCGGCCTCGCTCGGGCTGAACTGGATCATCGGGCCGGTCCTGATGTTCGCGCTGGCGTGGCTGCTGCTGCCGGATCTGCCCGAGTACCGGACCGGCCTGATCCTGGTCGGCATCGCGCGGTGCATCGCGATGGTGCTGATCTGGAACCACCTGGCCGGCGGCGATGCAGAGGATGCCGCCGTGCTGGTGGCCCTCAACAGTGTGTTCCAGATCCTGGCCTACTCGTTCTACGCCTACCTCTTCCTGGCCGTCTTCCCGGTCTGGTTCGGACTGGGGGCCGGCCAGCAGGTGGATATCGCGTTCTGGGACATCGCCAGGAGCGTGCTGATCTTCCTGGGCGTCCCGCTGGCGGCCGGCGCGATCACCCGCCTGGTCGGCGTCCGCGTACGTGGCCGGGAGTGGTACGACGGCGTGGCGATGCCGGCCATCGCACCGACGGCCCTGCTGGCGCTGCTGTTCACCATCGTCGTGATGTTCAGCCTCAAGGGCGACGTGATCCTGGCGCTGCCACTCGACGTGGCGCGGATCGCCCTGCCGCTGGTGATCTACTTCGGCGTGATCTTCGGGGCGGCGTTCTGGTGGGGGCGCCGCTCGGGGTTCTCCTACCCCGAGACGGCGACGCTCTCGTTCACGGCGGCCGGCAACAACTTCGAGCTGGCCATCGCCGTCGCCATCGGGACGTTCGGGATCGCCAGCGGGCAGGCGCTGGCGGCAGTGGTCGGCCCGCTGATCGAGGTGCCGGCCCTGGTGGCGCTGGTGTACGTCTCGCTCTGGCTGGCGCGCCGGCTGACGTTCGCACGGTAGCCAGACTCTGGAGGCTCAGGCTGTGGGAACGGACCAGATAAGCAAGCAGCGGGTGCTCTTTCTCTGCACCCACGACGAACGACGTCTCATCAGAACGTAACGCCGAGCGATCGGCATGCATCAGCCCACCCCAGTGCTGGGATGACAGGAGGACACCATGGCCGTCGAACCGTCCGCCGAATCGATCCGCGAGACCGTTCGCACCAAGTACGCGGCGCGCGCCCTGACCGTGACCCAAGGAGGCTCCTCCTGCTGCAGTGGCAGCGGCGATCCGATCACCTCGAACCTGTACGGAGCTGACGAGACCGGCCTGCTGCCAGAGGACGCCGTCAAGGCGTCGCTCGGCTGCGGCAACCCGACCGCCCTGGCCGAGTTGTCGCCCGGCGAGACCGTCCTCGACCTGGGCAGCGGCGGCGGCATCGACGTGCTGCTCTCGGCGCGGAGAGTCGGGCCGACGGGCTTCGCCTACGGCCTCGACATGACCGACGAGATGCTGGCGCTGGCGCGCAAGAACGCTGATGAGCAGGGCGCTGCCAACGTCGAGTTCCTGAAGGGGCACATCGAGGAGATCCCGCTGCCGGACAACCGGGTCGACGTGATCATCTCGAACTGCGTCATCAACCTCTCGGCGGACAAGGGGCGCGTGCTGCGCGAGGCGTTCCGGGTGCTGAAGTCGGGCGGCCGGCTGGCCGTCTCGGATGTCGTCACGCAGGGTGACCTGCCGGCCGATCTGCGCGCCGACATGGTGGCGTGGGTCGGGTGTGTGGCGGGCGCGCTCGAGGAGGGCGAGTATCGCCGCCTGCTGGCCGAGGCCGGCTTCGACGGTATCGACATCGAGATCACCCGCGTCTACGACGCCCACAAGCTGTCCGAATCGGCCGGCCAGACCTGGAGCGCCGACGCCTACGCCCGCTTCGAGGCCTCTGGTGGGCGCGTCGCCAGTGGGTTCATCCGCGCACGCAAGCCCTGAGCCCATCCCTGGGAGTCCATCGCGGGCAGCGATGCGCTGGCCGGCGTTCGACGCTGGTACTGCGCTCATGGTGAATACGAGGGGCGTCATCCCGACCGAAGCGGAGGGATCTTCTCCGGCCACACACCAGGTCCACCGGGGAAGATCCCTCGACTTCGCTCCTTCGTCGCTTCGCTCGGGATGACGGATACGCCCATCAGCTTCATCGTGGTCGTGTACTAGCCGGCGGCGTTGTCCGCGTCGAAGCGCGGGCTGAGGGTCGGGTCTTCGAGGAGCACCGAGCAGGGTGCCGCGGCCAGCACCGTCTGGACCGTCTCGCTCATCAGCGCCGACTCGCCCAGCTCGTAGTCGGCGTACTCGTCGATGCTCATGCAGATCAGCACCGCGCCGCTGCGCCGAGCCTCGTCGACGATCGCCCCTGCCAGATCGCGCGCGTAGTTCAGCTTGAAGACCCCGACGACGCCCTCCTCGCGGCAGATCGACTGCGCGCGGGTCAGCGCCGTCATCGCCGTGCGGTCGAGGTCCGGGTTGCCCCAGGCGTTCTCGTCTGGCGGGAGCTTCGCCATGCACAGCACGGCGATGGACTCGCCGTCGCGGCGGGCCGTGCGGCAGGCCCGCCGCAGGACGCGTGTCGCCCCCCAGGAGTCATCGAAGGGGACCAGCAGCTCGCGTGCCCCGGTCGTGCGCCTGTCGGAGGGGCCAACCGCGTTACGCATCGTCAGTCACCGTGCGCGAGCTGCTCTCGGCAAGCCGGAGCAGCGCTTCGAGTGGAAACGGCTTCGGAAGGTACCCCACCGGCCGAAACTCGGCGAGGCGGCGCGGGCTGACCGGGACGGCCGTCAGCATCAAGACGCGGACATCCTCGCCAAGCTCGGACTCGCGGAGGACGTCCCAGCCCGTCCGATCCGGCAGGTTCACGTCGAGGATCAGCAGGTCTGGCTGCGCGTCAGAGATGGCGGCGATGGCGGACGTTGCGTCGGGCGCCTGCCGCACCTGATGACCCCGTGCCACCAGATTGCTCGTGATGATCCGTCGAAGCTGCTCGTCGTCTTCGACGACCAGGACGTGCGACTTCATCGGAGTGGCCATGGCAGGCATCCTTCCTCGGGACTGGTCAGGCGGCGGGCTGGAGAGGTCCGACCTCAGACACCCGCACCTTCAGTGTGGCGCAGCGCAGCTAAGGATCGGACGGAGGAGGCTGGGTGCCGGTCTACCCTTCCTCTAAGGAAATCAGACGGCGCGCCAGCCGCATCAGCTGGGAACTTCTGACGGCGACGGGGCGATCAAGGCCGGGCGCTCGGGCTCAGCATCATCGCTCGGGGCAGGGGCGATCTCGTTGTGGTACGGCACGCTCACCACGACGTAGCCCGGCTTGAACAGCAGCGCCAGCTTCAGGAACTGGGCAGACTGCCCGTGCAGGATGTGCTGCCACCACGCTCGGGGGATGTACTCCGGCAGCACCACGGTGACGATGTCGGCCTGCTCGATGCGCTTCAGCTCGGCGAGGTAGTGCAGGAGCGGCCGCGCGAGGCTGCGGTACGGCGACTCGACAATCGCGAGCGGGACGCCCGGCGCCCACCCCTGCCAGCTCTCCTCGATCTCGTCAGCCCTGGCGGCATCCGATGCGATGTGGACCGCCGTCACCTCGGCGGTGAGCGATTGCGCGTAGCGGAGGGCCTGCAACGTCGGGCGGTTCAGCCGCGCAATCGGCACCACCAGCACGTTCTTCAGCGTCTGCTCGACGGGCGGCCCATCAAGCTTGACCATCCGGTCCGCCTCGGCGTAGTGGGCGTGCACCAGCCGGAACATCCAGATGAAGGCCGGCACGATCACCAGCACCAGCCAGGAGCCCCAGCCAATCGGCGTACCGGGGACGATCGGGTGGTCGGCGTCCATGAAGTTGGTGCCAGCGGCGATCAGCGCCACCAGCCCCGTGACCACCGCGCCAACGCCGTTCACCACGGTCTTGAGCGGCCAGTGCGAGCCGCGCTCGCGAAGCCAGTGCCGGACCATCCCAGTCTGGGAGAAGGTGAAGGCGGCAAAGACGCTCAAGGCGTACAGCGGCAGCAGCGCGCCCGTGGACCCGCTGAACACGACGATCAGCAGGGCGCTCAGGATGCCCAGGAGCATGATGCCGTTCGAGAAGGCGAGCCGCTCGCCACGGAAGGCCAGCTGATGCGGCGCGTAATGATCCTGGGCCAGCAGCGAGGCCAGCCGGGGGAAGTCGGCGTAGGCCGTATTCGCGGCCAGCACCAGGATCAACACCGCTGAGCCCTGAACGAGGTAGTAGAGCGGCCCCTCGCCGAAGACGGCGCGCCCCAGCAGCGAGACAACCGTCTGCTCGTGCGTGGGCACGACGCCGCTCCCAACGATCAGGACGGAGAGGCCGAGGAACATCACGCCGAGGATGGCGGCCATGGTGACCAGCGTGATGGCGGCGTTGCGCGGCTCGGGCCGCACGAAGGCGGGGATGCCGTTGGAGATCGCCTCGGTGCCGGTCATGACCGCCGAGCCGACGGCGAAGGCGCGCAGCAGCAGGAAGAAGCTGAACGCCTCGACGACCGGCGGGGCTTCGGTGTGCTCCACCTGGAGCTGTCCCGTGAACAGGTAGAACAGGCCGCCGGCGATCAGCGCGTACATCGCCACCAGGAACACGTAGGTGGGGACGGCGAAGATGTTGCCCGATTCGCGGATGCCGCGCAGGTTCGCCAGGGTGATCAGACTGATGGCACAGACCCCGAGCCAGACGCGGAACGGCTCCAGCATCGTCGCGGCGGCAATAAGCTGATCGACGGCGGACGCAATCGACACCGAGACGGTCAGGATGTACCCCACCGCCAGGGCTGCCGCGGCCGTGAGGCCCGGCAGCTCGCCCAGGTTGTCCTTGGCGACGATGTAGCTGCCGCCGCCTGAGGGGTAGGTGTAGATCGTCTGGCGGTAGCTGGTGACGACGATGGCCAGCAGCAGCACCACGGCGATGGCGATGGGCAGCGACCACCAGGCGGCCAGCGCGCCAGCGCCCAGCAGGACCAGCAACGTCTCTTGCGGGGCGTACGCCACCGACGACAGCGCGTCCGACGAGAAGACGGCCAGGGCCTTGCGCTTCGTCAGCCGCTCGTGGACTTCCAGCTCGCTGTGGATCGGCTGGCCGATGAGCAGGCGGCGTAGCTTGCCCCAGCGGCCGGTCGGTCGCTCGATATCGAGTGTGGCCTCAAGATGGCCGTCGCCATCACGGCGAAACCCCTTGAAGGGGCGCGCCACGCGATACACCGGGTTGCCAGCGCGGCCAGATCGAACTTTCTGGAGGGTATAGCGTTGATGAGGCAGGCGCGGGCCGGTCAGCACGCGTGGCGTGCGTTTGCCCTCGCGAGGAGTGTCGGGCTGATCGTCATGCATACCATGTCACCGAGCGTGTCTTCCGCGCCCGGCGCGATCGCGAGTCCGGCACGGGCGAGCGTTGCGATCCTACCTCTAGAGTGTCGGCTGCCCGAGCGCGTGCCCCGCTAAGGATCTGCGAGCAAGCCCTAAAGATCCCCTAAGGGTCTCCGGCAACTCGGCGGCCCTGGCCTGGCTGGCCTGCCGGCCCCAAACGGCATCCGGGCTAGAATCGCCCGTGCAGGTGCACCAGGAGGTACGCGGGATGGCGCTCGTCAGGCTGGAGATTCGCAGGCGCGGGACGTACGACGATGGGACGCTCTTTGGCGAGGTCGGGACGTACGAGCAGATCGACGGCATCGCCCACTTCGCCGTCGATCCCGAGCACCCGGCCAACACGCCGATTGTCGATCTGGAACATGCCGCCCGCGACGCCGCCGGCCGCGTGACCTTCCTGGCCGACTTCTGTATCCTCCAGCCGTCAGACCCGGACCGTGGCCGTCGCGCCCTCCTCTTCGACGTGGCGAACCGAGGGCTGAAGGTGGTGCCGCGTACGCTCAACCGTGCCCCGGCCACCGCCGTGCCCGTCGAGCCGATCCCCGCCGGCGACGGCTTCCTGATGCGCCACGGCTGGACCGTCGGTTGGGTGGGCTGGCAGTGGGACGTCTTCCGCGGCAACACGCTGATGGGCGTCGAAGCGCCGCAGGCCCTCGGGCCAGACGGCGACCCGATTGTCGGGACCGTCTCCGTTGAGTTCCAGCCGAACGCGCTCGAAGCCAGCAAGCTGCTGGCCGACCGCACCCACCGGCCCTTCCCGGCCGTCAACCTGGACGACCCGACGGCCAGCCTGACCGTCCGCGCGTGGCAGGGTGGCGAGCGAACCATCATCCCGCGCAGCCAGTGGCGGTTCGGGCGGGTCGAGGGCGGCACGCTGATCCCAGACGCCGCCCACATCAGCGTGGACGGCGGCTTCGAGCCGGGCAAGTTCTACGAGGTGATCTACCAGACGAACAACTGCCCGGTGGCCGGGGTCGGGCTGCTGGCCATGCGCGATTTCGCCTCGTTCCTGCGGTTCGCGGATGCCGGAGCTGGGAACCTCTGCGCTGGCCGGCTGGATCGCGCCCACAGCTACGGCGTCTCCCAGAGCGGGCGCTTCCTGCGGCTCTACCTCTCGCTCGGGCTGAACCTGGACGAGGCCGGGCGAACCGTCTTCGACGGCATCATCCCGCAGGTGGCCGGCGGGCGGCGCGGCCAGTTCAACCAGCGCTTCGCCCAGCCCTCCGATCAGTCGATGGTCAGCTTCGGCCACCTGATGCCGTTCGCCGACGATCCCCAGACCGACCCGCTGACCGGCGAGCGTGGCGGCCTGTTCGACCGCCTGCGCGAGATCGGCGGCCTGCCGAAGGTGGCCACTATCAACACCTCGGCCGAGTACTGGCGCGGCGACGCCTCGCTCTGCCACACCGATCTCGCGGACGCCCGGGATGTCGAGCCGCCGGCCGGCGCGCGCTACTACCATTTTGGCGGGACGCAGCACGGCCTGGGCGTCGTGCCGCTGGTCTACGAGAGCGGCACCGAGGGCGCACGCGGCGCGAACCCGCTCAACGCGGTGGACTACTCGCCGTTGACGCGCGCCGTCCTCATGAACCTGGACGCCTGGGTAGCCGAGGGCGTCGAGCCGCCGGCCAGCGTCTTCCCACGCCTCGCGGACGGCACGGCCACCACCCCCGAGGACGCGCTGGCCCAGTTCCACGCCATTCCAGGGGCAGTGGTGGTCGATCCCGAGCGGCGGCTGATGGTCTGGCGGACCGATCTCGGTCCAGACGCGGCCCAGGGGATCATGCAGGCGCCGGCCACGCTCGGCGAGCGCTACCAGAACTACGTCTCCGCGCTCGACGCCGACCGCAACGAGGTGGCTGGCATCCGGATGCCAGACGTGAGCGTGCCCGTCGCCACCTACACCGGCTGGAACCCGCGCGCGCCCGAGACCGGCGGTGTCGGGCAGCAGAACCTGATGCAGGGCTCGACCTTCCCGTTCCCGGCCACCCGCGCCGAGCGCGAGCGGACCGGCGATCCGCGCCCCTCCATCGAGGAGCGCTACGCCAGCCGCGCCGAGTATCTTGCGAAGGTCCGCGCCGCCGCCGAAGAGATGGTCCGCCAGCGCTACCTGCTGGCGGACGATGTCGAGACGGCGCTGACGCTGGCCGGCCGCCGCTACGACGCCTTCGCCGCGAAGCCGTAGCCCAGCGCGTACAATCGCCGGGCAACGTGCCCGCACGACGATGCCGTCTGGAGGATGACGATGGAGTACCGCTCACTCGGGAAGAACGGCCCGCAAGTCTCGCTGCTCGGCTTCGGCTGCGGCGCGATTGGCGGCCTGCTGGTCAAAGGCGATCCGTCCGAGCAGCGACGGACCGTCGCGCGGGCGCTCGAGGCCGGCATCACCTACTTCGACACCGCGCCAGCGTACGGCAACGGCCGCTCGGAGGAGACCATCGGGCCGCTGCTGCGCGAGCTGAAGGCCAACGTGGTGGTCGGGACCAAGTTCCGCCTCGAACCGGAGCAGCTGCCGAACGCCGCTGCCGCCATCCGCGAGCAGCTCGAAGCGAGCCTGAAGCGGCTCGGGCGGGACAGCGTCGACCTCTTCAACCTCCACAACCGGGTCGGCGTGGACATCTCGGGCAACCAGGGCGCACTGTCCGCCGAGGAGGTGCTTGGCCCCGTGGCCGAGGGGCTGGCAAAGGTCCGCGAGGCCGGCCTGACCCGCCTGATCGGCATCACCGGCCTGGGCGATACCGCGTCGCTGCACAAGGTGATCGGCTCGGGCCTGTTCGACAGCGTCCAGACCTACGTCAACGCCATCAACCCCTCGGCCGGCTGGAAGGTGACGGGCGGCAGCTCGCACAACTTCGAGCAGTTGCTCGACAAGATGGCCGAGGTGGGCGCGGGCGGCGTCGGCATCCGCATCCTGGCGGCCGGCGCGCTGGCGGGCACGCCCCTGGCGGGCCGGCACCAGAACGCCGGGGATCCCGGGCGCGGCCTGACGGCCGGCGGCGAGTACGACGACGACCTGGCGCGGGCGCGCAAGCTCGATGCCCTGGCCGCCGAGCTTGGCCTGGAGAGCGCCGCCGAGCTGAGCTACCGGCTGGTCATCGGGCACCCGGGGCTGGCGACGGCGCTGGTGGGCGCGTCCGAGTACTCGCAGCTCGAAGACGCGATTCGCTGGGTCGAGCGCGGGCCGCTCGGCGCGGACGTCGCCGCCCGCGTAACCGCGTTGGCTGGGTCGTAACGGAGAGGCCCTCACCCCCCGGCCTGGGAAGGCCCTCACCCCCCGGCCCCCTCTCCCTGTGCGCGGGAGAGGGGAGAAACGAAACTCTCGTGCGTCTCCCCCTCTCCCGCGCACTCAGTACCCGACAGTTTTCCTGGTCAGGTGAAAGGGAGGGAGAGGTGAGGGGAGAGGGGAACGAAGTGGAGGCGTGCGCGGTCGAGCCAGCGGAGGCCGAGTGAGAAGAGGCTGAGCGTCCGTCGG
>JADZEM010000162.1 GCA_020850535.1 Chloroflexota bacterium | reverse complement strand
GTCGCTGCGCGACGCTCCAGTCGCACCAGTGCCTGCCGTTCCCGACGGCCGTCGCGCAGCGACGGCGTGACTGTAGGCGGGGACTTCAGTCCCCGACCGCCCGTTCCATGATGCTTCGGGTACACCAGCGAACATGCAATCGCCCTGATGCTGCTACCAGTGCAATCGTATGTTGATGTCGTCGCGCCGCCGCGTCGGGGCTTGAAAGCCCCGCCTACGATCCTGCAGTCGCTGCGCGACGCTCCAGTCGCACCAGTGCCGGCCGTTCCCGACGGCGTGACGGTAGGCGGGGACTTCAGTCCCCGACCGCCCGTTCTATGATGCTTCGGGGCCCCCAATGAACATGCAATCGCTCTGTGCGTCGGGGGCTTCAGTCCACGACCTTACGCTGCCGCGATGGCCAGCGCCGGCTGCAGGTCCAGCTTGATGCCAGGCCCCATCGTCGTGGTGACGGTGATGGACCGGATGTACTGGCCCTTGGCGGCGGTCGGCTTGGCCCGCACCACCGCGTCGATGGCTGCGCCGAGGTTCTGCAGCAGCTTCTCGACCTCGAACGAGACCCGGCCGATCGGCATGTGGATGACCGCCGTCTTGTCCACGCGGAAGTCGATACGCCCGCCCTTGACCTCGCGGATGACCCGGCCGACGTCCAGGGTGACGGTGCCCGTGCGGGGGTTCGGCATCAGGCCGCGCGGTCCGAGGACGCGGCCCAGCCGACCGACGAGGCCCATCATGTCTGGCGTGGCAACGGCCACGTCGAAGTCGAGCCAGCCGCCCTGAATCCGCTGCACCAGGTCCTCGGCGCCAGCGGCGTCAGCGCCGGCCTCTTCGGCCTCGCGGATCTTGTCGCCCTGCGCGAACGCGACGACGCGGCGGGTCTTGCCCGTGCCGGCCGGCAGGGTCACCGAGGAACGGATGACCTGGTCGGCGTGGCGAGGATCGACGCCGGTGCGGATGTGCAGCTCGACGGTCTCGTCGAACTTGGTGAAGCTCAGGCTCTTGAGCAGCTCCAGGGCCTCCTGGGGCTCGTACAGCTTGAGGCGGTCCACCTTCTCAAACGCGGCGGCGTGCTTCTTTCCGGCCAAGGGAGTACCTCCTGTGGTTCGTGCGCCCGTGTCCCGGGCTCCCACCTGCGTGGGTCGTGGATCGCGGGTCGTGGATCATGGGGAAGCGCGTTCTCCCACGACCGACGATCTACGGCCCATGACCCGCAACTACGCTTCGACAGCGACGCCCATGCTGCGGGCGGTGCCCTCGATGATCCGCTCGGCGCCCTCGACGTCGATGGCGTTCAGATCCTTCATCTTGAGCTCGGCGATCTCGCGCAGCTTGGCGCGGCTGATCGTGCCGACGGTGGCCTTGCCGGCCGTGCCGGAGCCCTTGTCGACGTTGAGCGCCTTCTTGATGAGGTCTGACGCCGGCGGCGTCTTCAGGACGAACGTGAAGGAGCGATCCTCGAAGATCGTGATCTCGACGGGGATCACGAGGCCGGCCTGCTGTGCCGTGCGCTCGTTGTACTCCTTGACGAAGCCCATGATGTTGACGCCGTGCTGGCCGAGGGCCGGGCCGACGGGCGGGGCAGGCGTGGCCTTGCCAGCCTGAATCTGCAGCTTGACGATTGCGCGGACCTTCTTCGCCATGTTCCTCTTCCGAGTTGTCAGTGATCAGTGGTCAGTCATCAGCAGCGTGCCCTCTGCCCGCGACGCCACGAAGTGTACCGCTGAGAACTGAGGACTGATAGCTGACAACTGCGACCTACGTAATGCGCGAGACCTGGAGGAAGTCGAGCTCGACCGGCGTCTCGCGGCCGAAGAACGAGACGAGGACGCGGACCTTGCCGCGCTCGGCGTTGATGGTGTCCACCACGCCGATGAAGTCGGTGAACGGCCCGTCCACCACCTTGACGCGCTCGCCCTGCGTGAAGCTGACCTTGACCTTCGGCGCTTCCATCTTCATCTGCTTGAGGATGCGCTTCACGTCTGCGTCGTCGAGCGGGGCGGGCTTGGTGCCGTGGCCCACGAAGCCGGTGACGCCCGGGGTGTTCCGGACGACGTACCAGCTATCGTCCGACATGACCATCTCGACCAGCACGTAGCCCGGGAAGACCTTCTTCTGGACGGTCCGGCGCTGGCCGTCCTTGATCTCGATCTCCTCTTCAGTGGGGATCACGACCTGGAAGATCTTGTCCTGGACACCCATCGACTCGATGCGGTGCTCGAGATTGGTCTTGACCTTGTTCTCGTAGCCGGAGTACGTGTGGATGACGTACCACTGCTGGTCTTCGGAGGCGCCCAGCTCGCTCTCGCCGCCGGAAGCGACGGCCACGGAGGCGCCATCCTGCTCGTCAACTGCGCTTCGGCTGTCTCGCGCCATTCTGCTTGATCCTCCGCTCCGCGTTCATGACCCGTGCGTGCTCGGGCCTGGTGTCCATCGGAGCTGGTTGCCCATCGGGACCGGTCCGATCCGCCCTGTTCGTCGCCTGACGACCCGTTCTCGCGCCTGCGCCTACGCCCCGAAGCCGGCTGCGCCGATCCCCTGCAGCAGCAGGCGGAACAGCTCCTGGAACGTGAAATCGACCAGGCCGAGGAACGCGCCGAGCGCTGCCGAGAGGGCGACGATGACGCCGGTCATGTTGGCCGTCTGCCGGGGCGTTGGCCAGTTGACCTTCTTGATCTCGCTCCGCAGCTCGCGGAACAGGCCGGCGAGCCCCTGGCCACGCCCGGCCAGCGGCATCGCACGCCCGGCCGCCGGAGCAGCCGTGCGCGGAGCGCGCCCCTTGGTGGCGGGCCGACGTGCCGGTGTCTTGCTGGGTGTGGGTATTCTGGTCGACGGCATGGTGGGCCTTTGCCTGTCTCTCTCTGTTGCGGATGACGTCCGAGCGCGATCTGAGCGCAGCGAGTCTGATGCGTCTGCCTGGGGGCGGTCTGCGAGAAGGGGAATGCGACGGCTGACGTTCGGAGTGTGCCGGAGCGGCGGCAGCGGCGCGACGCCGGGCGCTCAGAGCGGCGCCGCGAGGGGCAGACTGGACCACCGCCAGGGCGGCGGCTGCCTCGTGCAACTATACTGAACGGCTTTCCCTTGACACAAGTGAGCGACCGCATCCCAGCCTCACCGGTGCGGCCGCCCGGAGAGATCGCCGGCGATCGAAGGAGGGACGTTGCGATGACAGCACAGGGAGCAGCGGAGCGGGTTGTCGGTCTGGCCGACCTGACCAGGAGCGTCGAGCAGGCGCTGATGGCCGACGGCATGTCGGCGGCGCACGCGGCTGAGACGGCCGAGGTGCTGATCGACGCCGAGATGCGCGGCTACGACGATCACGGCGTCTGGTTCTTCGGCGAAGTCCACAAGTGGCTCAAGAGCGGCGCACTGAACCCTGCGCCGACCATCCGGGTGGTCCGCGAGACGGACTCTTCGCTGCTGCTGGACGGCGACCGTGGCTGCGGCGTGGCGGCCTCGTTCCAGGCGATGCGCTGGTGCATCGAGAAGGCCGCGACGCGGGGCATCGCGACGGCCGGTATCCAGAACTCGGGCCACTTCATCGGGGCGGCCCCGTTCCCGGCGCTGGCCGCGAAGGCCGGGTTCATCGGCATGGCGGCGGCGAACGTGGTGCCGCTGATGCCGGCCCCGGGCGGGCGCTCCAAGAGCCTGGGCACCAACCCGATCTGCTTCGCGGCGCCGTCTGGCCGCGAGCATCCGCTGGTCTTCGACATGGCGACGAGCGCCCTGGCCGGCTTCAAGGCGCGCATTCTGGCGGCGCAGGGGAAGTCTGTGCCAGAGGGCCAGGTGCTGAACGCGGCCGGCCGCCCCACCACCGACCCTGGCGATCTTGACCGGGGCGGCTCGCTGGCCCCCGTCGGCGGCTACAAGGGGTTCGGACTGGCGCTGATGGTGGAGATCCTGGCGGGCGTGCTGACCGGCGCGCAGTTCGGGCAGAACGCCGGCGTGGTCAACGGCAAGGAAGGCCACTTCTTCCTGGCGTTGAACCCGGAGATCTTCATGCCGCGAGAGGAGTTCACCCGCCGGATGGATGAGCTGCTCGGCTGGGTCAAGTCCGGCGACCGGATCGAGGGCGTCGAGGAGATCTACTACCCGGGCGAGCGCGGCCAGCGTCGGGCGGCGGGGATGATCGGCGCTGGCAAGGTGACGCTTGCGCCGGTGGCCTGGAAGACCCTCAGCGACATCTGCGCCGAGACGGGCGTGGCGCTGCCAGCCTGACGCCGTGGCGGCCGGACGACGTGTCGGCCTGACCAGGGCGATTGCACGTTGGGCGCGTCGTGCAGCGTGGTCCGGGCTTGATGAAGATTGACTACTTCCTGTGGTAAAGGCCCTCACCCCCCAGCCCCCTCTCCCGCGCACAGGGAGAGGGGGAGACACACGAGACGGTCGTTGCTCCCCCTCTCCCGCGCACAGGGAGAGGGGGCTGGGGGGTGAGGGCCTTTACCAACCGGCGGTATGGCCCGCGACTCCCGTTCGTGCTACCCTGACGCTTGACAAAGAAGTCATACCCCTGGTATCGTGCGCAATCGATTCAGCGATGCAGCTGGGAGTCACGATGCGACGACGCCCCCAGATCACCATTGACGTGGTCGCCGCCGAGGCGGGAGTTTCCGCCTCCACTGTTTCCCACGTCCTCAATGGCCGGTCTGACACCGCTCGCATCAGCGCTGCCACCTCCCAGCGTGTCCGTGAGGCGGCCACGCGGCTGGGCTACCAGCCGAACCATGCCGCGCGGAGCCTGCGCCGCCAGCGGACCGGCATCATCAACGTGCTGGCCTGGCGGCTGTCCAGCCCCTTCTTCGCCGACATCGCCACGGGCGTCCGGAATGTTGCCCAGGTACACGGCTTCGAGGTCGGGGTGATCGACGCCGGCGCCCTCGACCGCGATGTTGAGGTGCGTGCGCTGCGCCATCTCCGCACGGGCATCTGCGATGGCGTGATCGTGGCGACGGGCACCCACAGCTACGGCGGCCCGGCCACCCAGGAGCTGCTCGAGCTGGCGGCCTGTGGGTTGCCCGTCTCGCTGGTGATGGATCGCAGCCCGGGGCCGGGCATCCCGGCGCTGGACGTCGACCACCTGGGCGGCGGCTACCTTGCCACCCGCCACCTGCTCGATCTCGGGCACCGCCGCGTCGCCCATTTCACCTTCGCCGACTCGATGCTGGATCCTGGCGCGCCGGGATCGCAGGCGGCTCGGTACCTCGGTTACTGTAAGGCCATGGACGAGTCAGGCGTGGCCCGTGATCCTTCCTGGCTGATCCGTGGTCCGCGCGAGATCGAGGGCGGGCGCGTCATGGCTCACATGCTCCTCGAGCGGTTCCCCGATCCGGCCACCCGCCCGACAGCCGTCGTCGCGTTCAACGACCGGAACGCCATCGGCGCGCTGCGCGGCTTCTACGAGGCTGGCGTGCGCGTCCCCGAAAACGTGGCGCTCATCGGCTTCCACGACATCCCCACCGCGCGCTACACCACCCCCGCGCTGACCACCATCGGCCACCCGCTCGTCGAGATGGGCGAGATGGCCGCAGACTCGCTCTTCACCCTGCTGGACGGCGGTGAGGTCTGCCCGCTGGACCGGACCATCCCGGTCTCGCTCGTCGTCCGCGAGTCGTGCGGGGCACAACCGCATCCGCGGTCACCTGCTGTGCACACGTCCGCCAACGGGCTGCCATCCGTAGGGATACCGCCATCCGTAGGATCAGCACCTGCCCGGTCAATGTCCGAACCCGAGGAGTCCCATGCGTGAGTACATCCTCCGTCGTATCGTCAGTATGGTGCCGGTCCTCTTCGTCGTCAGCCTGATCTCGTTCGGGTTGCTGTACGTGTTGCCGGGCGACCCGGCCATCGCGATTCTTGGCGAGAACGCCGGGACAACGGACACCTACAACGCCCTGCGCCGCGATCTCGGCCTGGACGATCCGATCATCGTGCAGTATGGCCGCTGGCTCTGGCGGACGGTCCAGGGCGACCTCGGCAAGTCGATCCGCACGGGCGAGCAGGTGGCTGACGTGCTCGGGCGGCGCGTTCCCACCAGCCTGACCATCGGGTTCGCGGGGCTGCTGTTCGGCATCGCGCTCGGGTTATCGGTGGCGATCATCTCGGCGCTGCGGCCCGGCAGCAAGATCGACATGCTCGCCACGGTGCTGGCGCTCGGCGGCGCGGCCATGCCGAGCTTCTGGCAGGCCCTGCTCTTCATGTACCTGTTCGCCGTGATGCTGCGCTGGCTCCCGCCGAGCGGCTACACCTCGCCGTTGGTGGACCCGTGGCTCAGCGCCAAGATGCTGTTCATGCCGGCCGTCGTGCTGGGCACGCACTCGGCGGCGGTCATCATGCGGCAGGGCCGCTCGGCGCTGATCGAGGTGCTGGAGCAGGACTACATCACCACCGCACGCTCGAAGGGCTTGCAGGAGCGGGCCATCGTCGGGCTGCACGCGCTCAAGAACGCGATGATCCCGATTGCGACGATCCTCGGCCTGCAGGTCGGGAACCTCGTCTCGGGCGCGGCCATCGTGGAGACGGTGTTCGCCATTCCGGGCGTCGGGCGGGCTGCCGTCGACGCCATCTCCTTCCGTGACTATCCGATGCTCCAGGGGGCGATCCTGCTGCTGACCTCGGCGGCCGTCGTCGCCAACCTGCTGACGGACCTGGCCTACGGGTACCTCGATCCGCGCATTCGGTATCGCTAGCAGGCGCGATCCCGACGAGTTGGCGCGCGATCTGAAGCGCGCCGTTGCTGGCCCCGAAGGAGGGACGGATGGCGAACGAAGCATCACAACCTGGCGGAGCGGTTGCCGTCACTGCCGAGCGCGCGGTCGGCCGGCGCAGCCAGAGCTATGACGAGGGCAGCCGCGTCCAACGGCTGATGAACCGCGGCCGGCGGTTCATCAGCAACGTGCTCGAGACGCGGCTGGTGGGCACCGGCCTGACCATCCTCGGGCTGGTGGTCTTCTGTGCCGCCTTCGCCGAGATCATCGCCCCGTACGCGCCGAACGAGCAGGACTACCTGGCGATCACCGAAGCGCCGACGCTGGCCCATCCGCTCGGCACCGATGACCTGGGCCGCGACATCCTCTCGCGGGTCATCTACGGGACGCGCGTCTCGCTGCAGGTCGGCGTGATCGCCGTGGGCATCGCCCTGCTGCTCGGGGTGACGCTCGGGCTGGTGGCCGGCTACGTCGGCGGCACCGTGGACGACGTGACGATGCGCATCATGGACGCCGTCCAGGCGTTCCCGGGCCTGATCCTGGCGCTCGGCCTGACCGCCGCCATCGGCCCACGCTTCCCCTGGATGCCGCCGATCTGGCACGCCATGATCGCCATCGGCATCGTGGCGACGCCGGCCATCTCCCGCCTGACCCGCGCCCAGACGCTCTCGGTACGCGAGCGCGAGTTCGTGCAGGCGGCCAAGGTGCTCGGAGCCTCGCCCGCCACGATCATCTTCCGCCACATCTGGCCCAACGTGACCGCGCCGATCATCGTGCAGGCGACGCTGCTGATCGCCACCGCCATCCTGACCGAAGCCTCGCTCTCGTTCCTGGGCGTCGGCGTGAAGCCGCCCACGGCCACCTGGGGCTCGATGCTCCGGACCGGCTCGCAGTACCTGGAAGTCGCGCCCTGGCTGGCGTTCGCCCCGGGCGTCGCGATCTTCGCCACCGTCCTCGCCTTCAACTTCGTCGGAGACGGCCTCCGACGTGCGCTCGATCCGCGGCTGCTGAGCCGGCGGAAGGGGTAGGCAAGCCCCGCGCCTCGTCTCAGGGCACTGGGCCGAGGCGCGGACAGCCTCTCGGGGGCGCGGCCGTCCGCGAGAGATCGTGCAGGAGGCATCCGCTCACAGCACCCGGCGCCCAACGATCCTTCGTCCATGCGAAAACGATTCAGGAGGGGTGAGCTCATGGTGTCAAAGACGTCGCGTCGAGCCTTCCTCGCAACCGTCGGCGGCCTGGCTGTCGGCGTGCTGGCCGCCTGTCAGCAGGCCCCAGCGCCGGCAGCGAAGCCGGCCGAGTCCAAGCCGGCCGAGGCGCCCAAGCCCACGGCGGCCGCTGCTGTCGTGCCGCCGACCGCGGCGCCCAAGCCCACGCAGGCGGCGCCGGCGCTGGTCCCGCCGACGTCCGTCCCTGCCGCCAAGCCTGCCGAGGCGGCCAAGCCGGCCGAAGCGGCCAAGCCAGCGGCCAACATGCCCAAGCGCGGCGGCGAGCTGCGGATCGTCCAGATCAACGACTTCGTCTCGATGGACCCGATCCACGCATCCGGCCCGACGGCGAAGGGCGTCTACGACTCGCTGTTTGCCTGGCGGCCGAACGCGCAGGGCGTCTACGGCGTCGAGCCGCACCTGGCGAAGTCCTGGGAGCTGGGCCAGGACAAGCTGGTCATCAAGCTGCAGGAGAACGTCAAGTTCCACGATGGCTCGCCGCTCGACGCCGAGGCCGTGGTCTGGAACCTCAAGCGGCAGGTCCAGAACCCCAAGAGCTTCGCGCGGAACTACCTGCCCCAGGTGAACAAGGAGAACCCGGCCCAGGCCATCGATCCGCTGACCGTGCAGATCAACATGACCCGGCCGAGCGCGGCCATCCTCAGCTCCCTCAGCGACGGCCTCGGCGATCAACAGACGGCCATCGTCTCGAAGGCCGCCGCCGAGAAGAACGGCGAGGAGTGGCTCAAGCTGAACCCGGTCGGCACCGGACCGTACAAGTTCGTGTCGTTCGCCTCGGGCGACAAGCTGGTCGTCGAGAAGAACCCGAACTACTGGAAGATGGGCGCGGACGGGAAGCCGCTGCCGTACACCGACAAGATTACCTACCGCGTGATCATCGAGGCGTCCACCCAGTTCACCGAGATGCGGGCCGGCACCACGGACTGGATCGCCAACGTGCGCGGGCGTGACGTGCCTGCTGCCAAGCAGATCCCACACGCCAACTACATTGAGTCGCCGTTCAGCGGCGTCAAGCGGCAGTTCTTCTTCAACGCGGCGAAGCCGCCGTTCAAGGACAACCAGAAGCTGCGGCTGGCCATCGAGCACGCCGTCGACCGTGAGGCGATGGCGAAGGCGCTGGGCGCGGGCCTCGGCATCCCGCTGCCGTACGAACTGGTGCCGGGCTCGATTGGCTACGACACCTCGGTGCCGTTCTACGAGTACAACCCGGACAAGGCGAAGCAGTACCTTGCCGAGAGTGGCGTCACGACGCCGTTCGAGGTCCGGCTGACGGCCCACAACCGCGAGGCCGACCAGCAGCAGGCCGTGTTCATCCAGGGCATGCTCGAAAAGATCGGCATCAAGATCAACCTCGACATCGTCGAGCGCGTGGCCTGGGGCGAGAAGGTCCGCATCAACAACGACTTCGAGATGGCAACCCGCCAGAGCGGCGTTGTGACGGACCCCTCACAGGATCTGCTCCTCACCTGGGCCGAGGATGGCAACTCGGCCTACCACCGTGCGAAGGTGCCTGGTCTGCTGGACACGCTCCAGAAGGCGGACACCGAGTACGACGAGAAGAAGCGCCACCAGTTGTTCGTGGATGCCCAGAAGCTGATGCACGAGTCGGCGTGGTTCGGCTACATGTGGTTCGAGACGGGCAACTTCCTGGTGCACAAGCGCATCCAGGGCTTCCCGGCGGGCTGGGGCGCCCTGCGCGAAGCCGAGTGGTGGATCAACGAATAGGCGTGAACGGCCCTCACCCCCCCGCCCCCTCTCCCTGTGCGCGGGAGAGGGGGAGGAACGAAACTCTCGTGCGTCTCCCCCTCTCCCGCGCACAGGGAGAGGGGGCCGGGGGGTGAGGGCCCTTTCGCACCTGAAACCTCGCGACGAAGGAGCAATCGTTGAAGATCATCGACGTCACCACAGAGACCTACAAGTGGCCGCGCCATAAGCCGATCTCGAACGGCCTCCACACCTACACCCACTCGGGCCTGGGTCTGATCAAGATCCACACCGACGAGGGCACGCTGGGCGTGGGCGTCGGCTCGACGGGGGGCATCGCCGGGGCGACCATCGAGCACCTCAAGCCTGAGCTGATCGGCGAGGACCCGATTGACGTCGAGCGGCTGTGGCACAAGATGTGGATCCCGAAGCTCATCGGCCGGCGTGGCCTGACCACGCGAGCCATCGCCGGCATCGACATCGCCCTCTGGGATCTCCGGGCGAAGGTCGCAGGGATGCCGCTCTACAAGATGCTCGGCGGCTTCCGAAACCGTATGCCCACGTACATTGCTGGCGGCTACTACGAGGAAGGCAAGGGCATCAAAGAACTCCAGCAGGAGATGTACGACAACGTCAATATGGGCGCGAAGGCCGTCAAGATCAAGATTGGCGCCATCCCGATCCGTGAGGATGCCGAGCGCGTGAAGGCGTGCCGGGAGGCCATCGGTCCCGACGTGAAGCTGCTGGTGGACGCCAACTGCGCCTACCGGGCGTACGAGGCGATCCAGATGGCCCGGGCGATGGAGGAGTACGACATCTTCTGGTTCGAGGAGCCCATCGCTCCCGACGACTACGAAGGGCATACCCGGCTGGCCCAGATGACGAGCATCCCGATTGCCACGGGTGAGAACGAGTACACCCGCTACGGCTTCCGGGATCTCATCAACACCAAGGCCGTGCCGATCCTCAACGCCGATGCGAAGGTGCTGGGCGGCGTCACCGAGTTCATGAAGGTGGCGGCCTACGCCCAGGCGCACGATCTGGTGATCGCGCCGCACGGCTCGCAGGACATCCACATCCACCTCGTCACGGCGATCCAGAACGGCCTGATTCTGGAGTACTACCGCGACTCGGTGGACCCGATGCACGGCAAGGTCTACAACACCACGCTCCGGCTGAACGACGACGGCACCGTCAGCCCGCCGGAGGTGCCGGGCATCGGCATCGATCCGAACTACAAGGAGCTGGAGAAGTACCGGGTCGCCTGACGGCGCCGGGTTCTGGGTTTCAGCGTTCGGGTTTCTGGGGGGCGGTACAGTCGCCCCCCATCATTGCCGCGGGGGCGCGCCGCTCAACGCCCGGTACCGCTGCCCGGCCAGCGTCAGCAGGTCGGCGTTCCCTTCGGTCCAGAGGACGGTGAGGGTGATTCGGCAGATCTTCCAGCCGTCGGCGGACTTCACGAGTTCCTCGTGGTAGCGGCCACCGAGCCTCCAGAACGCGCCACCGGTGTTGTTGGGCAGGTAGTGGTGCGCGACGACGTAGGCTTTGCAGGTCGCCGTCTCCCCATGCACCGCGACGCGGTGACTGGCGATCATGTGCTGCGTCGCCTGGAACCCGGACAGGAACTTCCAGGTGTCCACCAGGGTGTCGGCGGTCATCTCGCCCGGCAGGCCGCCGCTGAGGGACGTGTAGTCCACCACGATCTGGTCGGCCATGCAGGCGCGCAGCCCCTCCCAATCGCCAGCATCCGCGCTGGTGGCCAGGGCGTTGACGACGTCCATGATCCGCTGCGTCTCGATGGAACGCTGGATGTCTGGGTCGAGCGAGGGGGCGGGGGCTGGATGCCGGCACGCCGAGCCGTCATCGGTGGTGGGGCGTGCTGCTGGCGGGATTGCCGTGTTCATGGTCGGGTCGTGCTCCGTCCTGGTGTACAGGAGCGCTCTCGCGCTCGCCACGCGCGCAGCACTCGACGTATTGTGAGATATCCCACTCCCTGCATCGTAGCAGATGCGCCTGCCGCCTGTGTGAATAGTGGCCGGACCTCGACCATCGCACCGCGACATGGACCACGCGCACGGAGCGCGCTTCGGAGTACCTGGATGAAGATCACCGCGATCACGACCGAGACGTACCGTTGGCCGCGCCGCAAGCCGATCTCCAACGGCAAGCACACCTACACCCATACCGGCGTGCGGCTCGTCAAGATCCACACGGATGAGGGCGTTGAGGGCGTCGGGGTCTGCGCCATTCAGCCAGTGGTGCAGGCGACCATCGAGCACCTGATCCCGGAGCTGATCGGCGAAGACCCGATTGACGTCGAGCGGCTCTGGCACAAGATGTGGATCCCCAAGCTCATCGGCCGACGCGGCCTGACGACGCGAGCCATCAGCGGCATCGACATCGCCCTCTGGGACCTCCGGGCGAAGGTGGCCGGGCTGCCGCTCTACAAGATGCTCGGCGGCTTCCGCAATCGGATGCCCACCTACGTCACCGGCGGCTACTACGAGGACGGCAAGGGCCTCAAAGAGCTGCAGCAGGAGATGCGTGAGAGCGTCGAGATGGGCGCGCGGGCCGTCAAGATGAAGATCGGGGCGGTGCCGATCCGCGAGGACGCCGAGCGCGTCAAGGCCGTCCGCGAGGCCATTGGCCCCGACGTGAAGCTGCTGGTGGACGCCAACTGCGCCTACCGGGCCTACGAGGCGATCCAGCTTGCGCGGCGCATCGAGGAGTACGACATCTTCTGGTTCGAGGAGCCGCTGGCCCCGGACGACTACGAGGGGCACCGGCGGCTGGCCCAGATGTCGAGCATCCCGATTGCGACCGGCGAGAACGAGTACACCCGCTACGGCTTCCGCGACCTGATCCAGACGGGCGCGGTCCCGATCCTCAACGCCGACGCCAAGATCCTCGGCGGCGTCACCGAGTGGATCAAGGTGGCGGCGCTGGCCCAGGCGCACGACCTGGTCATCGCGCCGCACGGCTCGCAGGACATCCACATCCACCTCGTCTCGGCGATCTCCAACGGGCTGCTGCTGGAGTTCCACCGCGAGAGCACCAACCCGATGTGGGCCAAGATGTACCACCACCCGCTGCGGCTGAACGACGACGGAACCGTCAGCCCGCCGGAGATCCCCGGCAGCGGCATCGAGCCGAACTACGAGGTGCTGGAGCCGTTCCGGGTCGGCTAGGGCCGTGGGCCGTGGGCCGTGGGCCGTGGGCCGTGGGCCGTGGGCCGTGGGCCGTGGGCCGTGGGCCGTGGGCCGTGGGCCGTGGGTCGTGGGCCGTGGGCCGTGGGCCGTGGGCCGTGGGCCGTGGGTCGTGGGCCGTGGGTCGTGGGTCGTGGGTCGTGGGCCGTGGGGAGCATGGCGGTTATTGGGGCCTCTCCGCGCCCCCATGATCTACGATCTAAGACCTACGACCCATCTCACCCAGCGCCCCACACCGAGGTGCCCTGATGACCGACCGTCACCCCACCGACGCCTCCGTGTCTCCCAGGCTCTCCCGCCGGGCCGCCCTCCGCCTGTGGGGTGGGCGCGTCGTCCCGATGATGCTGCTGGCAGCCTGCGCCGGCCCGACTTCCGCCCAGACGATCCGCGAGCCAGCAGGCCATCGGCAGCAGAGCGCGCCGTCGCGCGGAGGCCGGGGCGCTGCCGCCCAGGAGGCGGGCCAGTCCGCCGCCCGCCAGGAGAGCATCGGGCAGCCGGCCTGCGTCCTGACGCCGCAGCAGACGGAGGGGCCGTACTTTGTGGACGAGCGCCTCAACCGCTCGGACATCAGGGGGAATCCCGCGGACGGCGCCCTCTCGGAGGGCATCCCGCTTACGCTGACGCTGCACGTCAGTCAGGTGAACGGCGGCAGCTGTACGCCGCTCGCTGGCCTGTTCGTGGACGTCTGGCAGTGCGACGCGAAGGGCGTCTACTCGGACGTGCAGGATCGGAACTGGGGGACCTCACGCGGGAGCCAGTTCCTGCGCGGCTACCAGGTGACCGACGAGCAGGGCGTCGTCCAGTTCACGACCATCTACCCCGGCTGGTACCGTGGACGAGCCGCCCACATCCATTTCAAGGTGCGGACGGCGTTGGATGGCGGACGGCAGCAAGTCTCGCAGTTCTACTTTGACGATACGCTCTCGGACGAGGTCTTTCAGCAGCCGCCGTACGCCGCGATGGGCACGGGACGGACGCGCAACAGCCAGGACGGCATCTACCGGAGCGGCGGCGATGTACTGACTCTGCAGTGCGTCCAGGACGCCGACGGCTACGCGGCGACGTACCACCTGGGCGTCAACCTGGCATAGTCCCCCTGGGAGCGCGGCCCTCCTGGTCCCCGGACGCCCGGTTCGGCATCATGTCCGCCGACGAGTACTGGGAGGGGTCCGATGGCACAGGCCGTCAACGTAGCGGAGCTCCGAGAGCGCGTGGCCGGCATCTTCACGCGGCTGGACGTACCGGCTGAGGATGCCGGCATCGTCGCACACCACCTGGTCGAGGCCGATCTGCGCGGCGTTCACTCGCACGGCGTGATCCGCGTCCCGACCTATGTGACGGCGATCAAGGCCGGCAAGATCAATCCGAAGCCGAAGATCGAGGTCGTCGAGGATCACGGCGGGCAGGTCGTCATGGACGGCGACAACGGTTTCGGGCAGCTCACGGCGTTCCGCGCCAACGAGCTGGCCATCGAGCGGGGCAAGGAGCACGGTCTCGCCGCCGTGGCGCTGCGTCGCTCGACCCACTGCGGCGCGATGGCCTACTACGCCATTCGCGCCCGCGCGGCCGGGTTGGTCGGGCTGGCGATCACCAACGCCGGCATGAACATGGCCCCCACGGGCGGCGCGGCGAAGATCGTCGGCAACAACCCGTTCGCGATGGCCGTCCCGACCACCCGTGAGTGGCCGATGGTCCTGGACATGGCGACGAGCGTCGTGGCGGGCGGCAAGCTGGACGTGGCGCGCTCCAAGGGCGAGTCGATCCCGCTGGGCTGGGCGCGCGACAAGGACGGCAACCCGACCACGGACCCGGTCGCGGCGCGGGCCGGCCTGCTGGAGCCGCTCGGCGGCCCGAAGGGGTACGGCATGGCGGTCATGCTGGACGTGCTGGCCGGCGTGCTCTCGGGCGGCCGGTTTGGCGGGATGCTCGGGGTGCAGCCCGGCGAGAGCGGCATGGGCCAGTTCTTCCTGACCATCGACGTGACGCGCTTCATGTCGATGGACACGTTCAAGGCCCGGATGGACGAGCTGATCGACCAGATCCACAACTCGCCCAAGCTGCCGGGCGTGAACAAGATCTACGTGGCCGGCGAGATCGAGTGGGCGATGCAGTCGAGCCGCGAGCGCGACGGCGTCCCGATTGAAGAGTCGGTGCTGGCCGACCTCTCGAAGGTCGAGCAGGATCTGGGCTGACAGCTCGACGGCCAGTCTGCCGTGCGGCCTCAACTCCCACGGCAGACCGGCCGCCCGTGTGCGCGGGTACATGGCGCAGACCTCACCAGGGTCGTGCTCCTGACCGACTCGCCGGTGATGCGCACACGCAGCGCAGTTGACACGATTGGGACTGTCGGGTACGCTCCCCTCGCGGTTGTGAACCGGGCGACCGGACATCGCGAGCCCGGCGCTGGTGGCGTCGAAGGACGGGGGCTGCCGAGACGCCGTGGCCCCGTGCGCAACCTGTCTCGGGAACCCGGGGAGGCGCCGGCCGCAACCCGGAATCGGATGGGAGTACGCGTGCGGGCATCCTGTAGGTGGCGGTTGGCGCTGGCGTTGACGTTCCTGGCCGCCATTCTCCTGGTCGCTGGCAGCGGACAGACCGCCGCGGCACGCACCATTCCGAGCGGCGTCTGGAGCACCGGGGCGACGCAGGCCCGGGTTGACGAGGGGCCGCGCCCGAAGGCCGACCGCCAGCCCGCCCGCCAGGCTGCTGAGGCGTCCAAGCACCAGCGCATCGACAGCGCCCTGACCCAGACGATCCGTGCATCCCAGGCTGGCGGGCGCGCCCAGGCGCTGGAGTCGGCGCGCGTGCGCGGTATCGCCGTCAGGGATGGGCGGGTGCGCGTCGTCGTGGAGACCGCGGCCGGCCGGCCGCGCGCCGCGAAGGCGGCCATCAGCGGCGTTGGCGGGAAGGTTGAGGCCGAGTACGCCACCCTGCTGCAGGCCCTCCTGCCGCCCTCAGGCATCGAGCAGGTGGCTGCCGAGCCGGCCGTCCGCTACGTGCGAACGCCCGCGGCCCCCCAGCGCGACGCCGTCTCTGGCGAAGGCGTGATGGCGACGAACGCCTCGGCGTGGCATACGGCTGGCTTCACCGGGCAGGGCGTCAAGGTCGGCATCATCGACTTCGGCTTCACGGGCTACTCCGCGCGTCAAGCCGCTGGCGATCTGCCAGCAGCCCTGACCGCCGTGGACTACTGCGGCGGCCTCATCACCGCGCCGGGCGGCGAGCACGGCACGGCTGTCGCCGAGGTCGTCTACGAGATGGCTCCCGGCGCGCAGGTGTACCTCCTCTGTGTGGACACCGAGGTGCAGCTCGGCATGGCCAAGGACTACGCGAAGGCCAACGGCATCTCGATCCTGGTGATGTCGGCCTCCTGGTTCAACACCAGCCGTGGCGACGGCACCGGCAGCCCGACCTCCCCCAGCGCTATCGTGGCCGACGCCCGTGCGAGCGGCATCCTCTGGGTCAACTCGGTGGGCAACCGCGCCCAACAGCACTGGACCGGCGTGTACAGCGACACCGACAACGACGGCGCCCACAACTTCACGGCCCTTGACAACGCCAACACGGTCTTCCTGCCGGCTGGCGAGACGACCTGCATCTCGCTGAAGTGGGATGACTGGCCGGCCAGCAGCCAGGACTACGATCTGGAAGTGACCGTCTCGGCGACGGGCGTCATCGTTGCCAGCTCCTCTAACTTCCAGACCGGCACCCAGCCGCCAATTGAGAGCCGCTGCTTCACGAACTTGACGGGCGTCAGCCAGAATTTCGGCATCTGGATCCTCAAGTTCCAGGCGACGGCCGCTCCCCGTTTCGACCTCTACATCTACCCCGGCCCGAACCTCGAATATCAGTCCGCTGCCGGCAGCATCACCGAGCCCGGCTCCTCCCCGAGCGCGTTCGCGGTAGGGGCGATCTGCTGGCAGAACGACCGGCTTGAGTCGTACAGCGGCCAGGGGCCAACTATCGACGGGCGGATCAAGCCGGACATCGCCGGCCAGACCCACGTCTCAAGTGGCGTGTACGGAGCGTTCGTCTCCTGCCCTGGCGGCAGCAACGGCCAGGGCGGCTTTGACGGGACCAGCGCCGCGGCGCCCCACGTGGCCGGCGCAGCGGCGTTGGTCAAGAGCGCCAATCTCACCTACACGGCGGATCAGATCCAGGCATTCCTCGAAGGGCGGGCCGTCGATCTCGGAACGACTGGGCGGGACAACCAGTACGGCGCAGGGAAGCTCATCCTTGGGGCTGCGCCGGGGGCCGGTGGCCTCCCTGCGCCGACCATGCCCGTTGGTATCCCTGGTGTCGTCACGCCGCCAGGCCCCGGCGTGGCCGCCGATCCTGGGCCGTATCCGCAGACCTCCCAGTATTTCCCCGAGGATGACACGGACAAGCCGCGGCGCCTGACGCGCGACGAGCGTCGGCAGCGTGCGGCCACCAGCCGCATCGGCTCCGACGATGTCCACACCGAGGGGAACGTCCTGCGCGTCGAGTGCAAGGCTGAGACGCCGTTCCTGGTGATCGGGATGCGCGACGGCGATCAGACGGTGCGGCTCCACGCGACGGCCCGCGAGAAGTGCGGCTCGGTGAGCGTCGGGAGCTACGTGCTGGTCGAAGGCGTCAAGGAGCACGAAGGGCTGTTCGACGCCGACGAGCTGGACCTCGCCGACTGAGGATCGTGGGTCGTGGGTCGTGGGTCGTGGGTCGTGGGTCGTGGGTCGTGGGTCGTGGGTCGTGGGTCGTGGGTCGTGGGTCGTCAATGTTGGTGAAAGCATGCAAGCTGCAATTGTCATCCTGAGCGCAGCGAAGGATCT
>JADZEM010000161.1 GCA_020850535.1 Chloroflexota bacterium | reverse complement strand
TGATGCTGCTACCAGTGCAATCGTATGTTGAGCGCGTCGTGCCGCCGCGTCGGGGCTTGAAAGCCCCGCCTACGATCCTGCAGTCGCTGCGCGACGCTCCAGTCGCACCAGTGCCTGCCGTTCCCGGCGGCCGTCGCGCAGCGACTGCATGCGTGTAGGCGGGGGTTTCAACCCCCGACTGCGCGCCTCGTCGCGCTTCGGGAACACCAGCGAACATGCAATCGCCCTGCGGGGGCGGCGCTCGGTCGTGCGGGGGCGCGCGGGCGCCGGCTACACTCCCCGCAGGCGATCACTCTTGGAAGACACCTGGCGGTGAAGTAGATGCCCCAACGTCGGCGGTCAGGTTTCCGCGTGCGTCAGTCCGCCGGCGGGCCGCCCACCCCCACCGCCGGGCGCTGGTTGCCGCTGGCGTTGTGGATCGGGGCCGCCATCTGGCTCCTGCTGCTGCTGGTCGGCTTCTTCGCGCCGGGCGGCTGGACCTGGGGCATGGCCGGCCCCATCGGCCACATCGAGAACTACATGATCTCGTTGTGGTTCGTCGGGCTGGTGGTCGCACCGGCCCTGGCCGCGCGCGATCCCCTCGGTCGGACCACGACCATTCAGGTCTACCTGCTCGCGGTCCTCGCCGTGATCGCCAGCACGTTCCGTGGCGAGCCGCTCAAGTGGATCGCCGATGGCCCGCCGCTGGTGGTCGCGGCGCTGTGCATCGCGGCCGTCATCGTGACCCATCCAGCGCGGCGCACGTTGCGCCAGTGGTAGCCCGCCGCCCGGGGCCGGGCGGCACGATCCTCGTGCGAATGGAGAGATCAGCCCGATGCGACTCAACGACGACGAACGGGCCATGCTCGCAGGCGAGCGTGGTGAGGCCGTTCGCCGCGCCTTACAGCTTCAGATGACGGTCGGAGAGTTCTTCGGAGCGGCGGACTTCGTGCCCATCGACTCGGCCCACATGATGGCCGAGATCGAGTCGATGGGCGAGCCGTGCCTGGAGTGGGTCGAGGAGATGGCCGGGCTCGGCGGACAGGCGGTGGTGCCCGTCACCTCGAATCCCCGCAGCGTTGACGTGGCGATGTGGGAGGCGTTGGGACAGGATGAGCGGCAGGTGCGCCTGGAGCTGCGGCTCACCCAGGCGTTGCGGAAGCTCGGCGTCCTGACCCTGGATACCTGCATCAACTATCAGACCGTCTCGCCGCCGCGCTTCGGGGAGCACGTGGCCTGGGGCGACACCGGCACCGTCATTTTCGCCAACGCCGTCGCCGGGGCGCGCTCCAACTTCGAAGGCGGCCCGGTCGCGCTGGCGGCGGCCCTGACCGGCCGCACGGCCCGCTACGGCTACCACCTGCCCGAGCAGCGGCTGGGAACGGTCCTGGTGCAGTTGCGGGAGCAGCCGGCCTGTACCAGCGATTGGGGTGCGCTCGGCTGCTGGATCGGCCGGCAGGTCAGCGACTACTGGCAGGTGCCGGTTGTCGCCGGGCTGGAGGTCCAGCCGACCGTCGATCAGTTGAAGCAGCTCGGGGCGACGCTCGCCAGCTACGGCTCGCTGGCGATGTTCCACCTCGTCGGCGTGACGCCCGAGGCCCGGACCGTCGAAGAGGCGTTCGGCGGACGCCAGCCGGGCCGCACGCTGACCGTCGAGCCGGGCACGCTGCGGGCCGTCTACCAGACGTTCCAGCCAGAGCGGAAGCGCCCGGACCTTGTTGCGTTCACGGCGCCGCAGCTCTCGATTGTCGAGCTGCGCGACATGGCCCGCCTGCTGGGGGGCCGCACCGTCCACCCGGACGTGAAGCTGCTCATCACCACGAACTACCAGAACCGGGCAGCCGCCGACCATCTCGGGTACTCAGACACGATTCTGGCGGCGGGCGGCTTGCTGATCAGCGGGGCTTGCTACTACCTGATGACGGCCCGCGAGCTGGCCGAGAAGCACGGCTGGCGGACCATCGTCACCGACTCGGCCAAGCTGGCGAACATCATCCCTGGCTACGGCTACAACTCGGTCTTCCGCCCGACGGAGGTCTGCGTCGAGGCGGCGGTGCGTGGAGAGCTGCCGTGGTGAACGTGCGCGGCGAAGCGGGGGACACGATGACGCAGGATGGGGAGATCGTGCTGCGCGGGCACCCGGGCATCGGGCCGCGCGTCGAGGGCGAGGCGCTGGTCTCGCACCAGGGCTTCAGCGCCCGCTACGACCTCAATCGCAAAACGGGGGTCTTCTCGCGCGAGGCCCACGACCTGTACGGCCAGAGCATCGTCGGGAAGGTGCTCGTCCACACGACGGCAAAGGGCGGCGTGGCGACAGCCTGGGCGCTGCTCGACATGCGCGCGCAGGGCACGGCCCCGCTGGGGATCATCTTCCAGACGGCGAACCCGATCATGGCGCAGGGGGCGGCGTTGGCCGAGCTGCCGTTGATGGACCGGCTGGACCCGGACCCGTTGAGCGTCATCGAGAGCGGCGACTGGCTGGTGGTCGATCCGCCGGCCGGCGAGGTCCGCGTCCGGAAGCGCAAGGGGTAGGATGGCGGTCACGGGAGGTGGGGATTCCCCGAGGGTTTCTCGGCGGCGGGCTTTGCCGCTGCTGCTCGGCGGGGCGGCCGGCCTCGCGGCGCTCACGGCCTGCCAGCCGGCCCGGCTCGTGCGGCGCGATCCATCCCGCAGGCTGGTGCTGCGGATGAACATCTACGGCACCGCGCCGTATGCGCCGCTGCTCCAGATGCGTGAGCGTCGCCTGCTCGAAGACGCCATCCCGGGCATGTGGGTCGAGTGGAAGGTGATCCCACCGGCCGAGGCCGTCAACGAAGCCCTGCGAGACGGCGGCATCGACATTGCCTGCGGGCCGCCGACGGCCTTCTATCTGGCCCGTGAGGCCGACCTTCCCGTCCGGGTGCTGGGCGGCGTGTCGGCGGTGCCGTGCGCCGTGGTCGGGCGGCCGGGGCTGCGGTCGCTGGGCTCGATCAAGCCACGCGACCGGATCGCGGTGCCCGAAGAGTCGAGTCTGGAGACGGCCGTCCTGCAGCTGGCGGCCCTGCGCGAGCTTGGCGACGCCCGGGCGCTCGACGGCAACCTGGTCTACCGTCCCCACTCGGAGGCCTTGCCGGCCCTCAAGCAGGGGAAGGAGTTCGCGGCGCACGTCGGGGTGACGCCGTTTCTGGAGCTGGAGCTCGAGGGGACTGGCCCCGAGCGGTTGGTCGACGGTCGCGACCTGTTCGGCGGGCTGCCCTCGACGGCGATCGTCTACGCGTTGCCGGCGCTCAGGGAGCGGGCTGGTCCCCTGGTCGATGCGTTCACCGAGATGCTGACGGAAGGGGCGCGGCTGGCCGCCGCCGATCCTGTCGGCGCCGCCCGGCTGCTCTCCGAGACCGAGGACTTGCGGATCGCGCCCGAACGGCTCGGGGCGCTGCTGGAGCGCTCGGGCTGGCAGCCCGGCGCGCGGCCGCGTGGCATCACCCGGATCGCCGAGCTGTGGCAGCTGACCGGTCGGCTGCGCCAGACCCCAACCAGCTGGTCGGAGCTGGCCTTCGACGGCGTTGTCGGCAGCTAGAGCGCGGGTCGAGGGCCGAGGGTCGAGGGTCGAGGGTCGAGGAAGGGTACAATCTGACTTGCGCGGCTGCCACGTAGCAAACACGCAACTCCCCATGTCATCCTGAGCGTAGCGAAGGACCTCACCCGCTGACGCGAGCGTTGACGGTCGGCGGGTGATGCACACGCTGATGTTCGGTGGGTGTTGGGAGCGCTAACGCTCGGAGAGTGACACGCGCGTTGACGGTCAGCGGGTGAGATCCTTCGCTACGCTCAGGATGACAACTGGAACTTGCACGCTTTCACCGCGACCCGCGACCCGCGACCCGCGACCCGCGACCCGCGACCCACGGCCCGCGACCCACGTCAGGAGGCGCGCTCGAACCTGATCCGCAGCGTCTCGTTCTCGAAGCTTGCGCCGCGCGTCTGCAACCCGACCAGCGTCCGCGGCAGGATCAGGCTGCGCCGGTGCTGCCCGACCTGCACCATCAGCTCGTCGCCCATGTGCACGAGGTTGACCTCGCCCTTCTGCACGAACGGCAGCGGCAGATTCAGCACGTACCCCTGGGCGGTCCGCTCGATGGTCTGCGTGCGGCCCCGGAAGAAGACCGACGCCGGGTCGTCACGGCCGAACAGCGCCTCGCCCATCTCGTTCAGGCGCTCCAAGCCGACGACCTCGTCGCGGAAGAGCGGCAGCTCCTTGATCGGGACCGGCGCGAACCGCTCCTCGACCATCGCGCGGTGGCGAGACTGGGTCTGCTTCCAGTCCGCAAAGTAGCTGTCCGCGACCGTGTCCGGAATGATCCGATTCAGCACGATCAGGTCGCTCGGGTAGCCGAACAGGTTGAAGTAGCTCCAGGTCCGCTGCGCCTCGCGGATCACCATCTTCTCGGGGTTGGTGACCAGCCGCACGGAGGTCAGTTCGGGATCGGTCAGCATCTTGTTGAGCCGGTCAAGCTGGCCGAACAGCTCCTGTACGGTGTCGTACACATCGTCCGTGGGCATCGGCATGCCGGTGGTGGCCCGGACGATGGGCCGCATCACCCCGACGGCAGCCCGCTGGATCGGCATGATCTTCTCGACCCACCAGCGGCCGATCTCCGGGAAGCTCAGCAGGCGGAGCGTCTCGCCGGTCGGCGCGCAGTCCACCACGATGACGTCGTAGTCGCCGCTCTCACGGTGACGGTTGATCCAGAGCAGGTTCGCCAGCTCCTCCATGCCCGGCAAGACGCTGACCTCGTCCGCGACGATGTCATCGACCTGCCGCCAGGCCAGCAGCGAGCGCAGCCACTCCTGAATGCGCCCCCAGTGCGTGCGGAGGTTGTGGTAGACGTCCGTCTCCTGCGCCCACAGGTTCGGCGCGATCAGCTTCGGCTCGGGGCCGAGCGGCACGTCCAGGCTGTCAGCGAGGCTGTGCGCGAGATCCGTGCTCATCACGATGGTGCGGTAGCCTTGTTGGGCAGCCCGGGCCGCCGTGGCCGCCGATACCGAGGTCTTCCCAACGCCGCCCTTGCCGGTGTAGAGGATGATCCGCATGAGGATGGGCTCCTGGGCGGCGCCCGTTCGCCGAGGGGCGGCCGTCCCGATGCTGTCGAGGCTCACTGTGCGGTTATAGGCTCCGGGGCCGCCGGGCAGACAATGATTCAGATCGCAGCGCCGTCCATGGTCCGACTGGCCATGCAAACGCCAGAGTTCTACATTTCGTCAGGCAGGACGATGTCGTACAGTGAGGCTCGGACCTTTTCCGCAGAGGTGCAAGATGGTGACTGCTGACGATGCCCGGGAGATGGCGCTTAGCTTCCCTGGCACGGAGGAGCGCAGTCACTTCGGCGCCGCCGACTTCCGCGTGCGCGGCAAGATCTACGCGACGCTCCCCAGCGCCGACCGGCTGGTCGTGTGGATCGACCCGAACGACCAGTCCACGTTGCTCTCGACCTTCCCGACGACGTTCGAGAAGGCGGCCGGCTCCTGGGGGCTGCGCGGCTGGACGAACGTCCGGCTCGGGTTGGTGGACCCGGATATGCTGCTCGATCTGCTGATCGAGAGCTGGCGGCGACAGGCCGGCAAGCGGGCTGTCGAGGCGTTCGAGGACGAGCGGCGACGGCAGGCCAGCCTCGCCGAGCCGGCCCACTGACGCCGACGTTTCCAGCGTCGGCAGGCGGTGCGCCAGGAGCGCCGTCGATCTCATCAGCGCGCCGCCCTCAACCCCGACGCCGCTGCACGACGAGACCGTCCTGCGACCTCGTCGGGGACTGAAGTCCCCGCCTACACGCATTCAGTCGCTGTGCGACGGTCGTCGGGAACGGCAGGCACTGGTGCGACTGGAGCGTCGCGCAGCGACTGCAGGATCGTAGGCGGGGCATTCAAGCCCCGACGCCGCTGCACGACGACATCAGCAGGCAATCGTCCTGGCGCTGCCCTCGCTATCGTTGACAGCTTCGCCGGACGAACACTAGAATATTGAGTCGTCAGGTCAACAATTCCGCGAGTGGTGCAGAACGTGAAGCTTTCGATGCGCAGCGACTACGGCGTGCGCGCGGTCATCGACCTGGCGCGGCGTTTTGGCGAGGGGCCGGTGCAGAGCGCGGAGATCGCGGCGCGCGAGGCCATTCCCGAGGCGTATCTCGAACAACTGCTGACCTCGTTGCGGAAGGCCGGGCTGGTCCGCAGCAGCCGGGGGCCGCGCGGCGGCCACGAGCTTGCGCGCGACCCGCAGGCCGTGGCCGTGGGCGAGATCATCGCCGCGCTCGAAGGGCCGCTCCTCTCGCTGGACTGTCTGGGCGAGCCGGACGGCGACCGCTCCTCGACAGCCTCCATCACGCGCGAGCTGTGGGAGTCGGTGGCAGGCGCAGCCAACCAGATTCTGGATACCACCTCGGTGGCTGATCTGGTGGAGCGGCAGCGAAGCCGCGAACAGCGCGTCATGTACTACATCTAGAACGGCCGTCTTTCCGCTCACTGGATGCTTGCTTGCCTCATGAACTGTGCTCTCACGCTGCCTTCAGGTGCGCGCCATGACTGACGCTCACGCCGAACGTCCTGACGGCCCGCCTGGCGGGTCAGCCGGCCGCGCTGGCGGCGTTTGCGAGTCCGTCGTGGACGTGGTCGGCTGGACGCCGCTGGTGCGGCTGAATCGGGTGGTGCCGGCTGGTGGCGCGCGCGTGCTCGCCAAGCTGGAGTCGTTGAACCCGGGCGGCAGCGTCAAGGACCGCATCGCGGTGGCGATGATCGAGGAGGCCGAGCGTCAGGGCAAGCTGCGGCCGGGCGCGACGATTGTCGAGCCGACCAGTGGGAACACCGGCATCGGGCTGGCGATGGTGGCGGCGGCGCGCGGCTACCGGCTGATCCTGACGATGCCCGAGGACATGAGCCTGGAACGACGGCAACTGCTGGCCCGGTTCGGGGCCGAACTGCACCTGACGCCGGCCATCGAGGGGATGACCGGGGCGGTCTTCGCCGCGCAGGAGCTGGTGCGGCTGAATCCAGAGTTCTTCATGCCGCAGCAGTTCGAGAATCCGGCCAACCCGGCCGTCCACGAGCGCACGACGGCCCGCGAGATCCTGGCGCAGACCGGCGGCAGCGTCGATGCGTTCGTGGCCGGAGTTGGCACGGCCGGCACCATCACCGGCGTCGGGCGCGTCCTGAAGCGTGAGCTGGAGAAGGTCCAGGTGGTCGGCGTCGAGCCGGCCCGCTCGCCGGTGCTGAAGGGCGGACGCTTTCGGCCGCACGCCATCCAGGGCATCGGCGCGAGCTTCGTGCCGACGCTGCTCGATCGGTCCGTGCTCGACGACGTGCTGTCCGTCCAGGATCACGAGGCGCTGGCGATGACGGGTCGGCTGGCGCGCGAAGAGGGCCTGTTAGTCGGCATCTCGTCGGGCGCCAACGTGGTGGCGGCCGGACGGGTCGCGGCGCAGCTTGGCCCGGGGCACACGGTCGTCACGCTGTTGTGTGACACCGGCGAGCGCTATCTGAGCGTGGAGATCTAGGCGCATGGTGCGGATCTATGTGCCAACCTCATGGCGGCGTTACACCGACGGGGCTGCCCGACTGGAGCACGACGCCTCGACCGTTGGCGTCCTGATGGACTGGCTCACGAGCACGTACCCCGCGCTGCATCGGGAGATGTTCGATGCGGACGGGAATTTGCATCGCTTTGTGAACGTTTACGTGAATAACCACGGCATCGACGAGCTTGCGGGCTTCGAGACGTCGTTGGATAGGGAGGACGAGGTGGCGGTAATTCCGGCCATGGCTGGCGGTGCGACCAGCTCACGTTTCACGCCCGAGCAGGCGGTTCGCTACAGCCGGCATATCATCCTGCCCGAGATCGGTGGGGTCGGGCAGCGCAAGCTGCTCAACGCCAAAGTGCTGTTGATCGGCGCGGGCGGCCTCGGATCGCCAACGGCGCTGTACCTGGCAGCGGCCGGCGTCGGCACGCTCGGGATCGTCGATTTCGACGTGGTGGACCTGTCGAACCTGCACCGGCAGATCCTGCACGGGCACGCCAACATCGGCAAGCCGAAGGTCGAGTCGGCGAAGGATCAACTGCACGACATCAATCCCGACTCGAAGGTGGTGGCCCACACCGAGGCGCTGACCTCCGAGAACGCGATGGAGATCCTCAGCCAGTACGACATCATCGTCAACGGCTGCGACAACTTCGCCACGCGCTACCTGGTGAACGACGCGGCATACCTCTTGAAGAAGCCGCTCGTCGATGGCAGCATTTTCCGCTTCGAGGGCCAGTCCACCGTGTTCATGCCGGGCAAGGGCTGCTACCGCTGCCTGTTCCCGGCCCCGCCCCCGCCGGGCGCGGTGCCGAGCTGTGCCGAGGCGGGAGTGCTCGGGGCGCTGCCGGGCATGATCGGCATCATCCAGGCGACGGAGACCGTCAAGCTGATCCTGGGGCTGGGCGAGCCGCTGGTGAACCGCCTGCTCCTCTACGATGCGCTGGCGATGGAGTTCCGCGAGGTCAAGATTCGGCGCGATCCGGAGTGCCCGCTCTGTGGCGACAATCCGACCATCAACACGCTGATCGACTACGAGGCGTTCTGCGGCGGACCGATGGAGGCTACGGGAGGCTGACGACATGGTTGAGGTTCGGGTGCCCGCGCCTTTGCGTGCCCACACCGGTGGGGAGAAGGTGGTTCAGGGTGACGGCTCGACAGTAGCTGAGCTGTTGGACGATCTGGATCGCCGCTATCCGGGAGTCCGAACCGGCCTGTTCGAGTCAACTGGCGAGTTGCGCCGGTTCGTGAACATCTACGTCAACGACGAGGACATTCGCTACATCGGCCGGCTCGAGGCGCCGCTCGCGGACGGCGACACCGTCTCGATCCTGCCTGCTGTCGCCGGTGGGTGTTAGGTCGTAGATCGAGGTTCGTGGGGTGGGTGAACCTGTCACCCACCCCACCACCCATGATCTACGACCCACGACCCTGCCATGAAGTACGCCAGCATCGTCGAGGCGATTGGCAACACGCCGCTCGTCGAGATGCAGCACCTCAGCCCGCGCCCTGGCATCCGCCTGTTCGCCAAGCTCGAGGGGCACAACCCGACCGGCAGCGTCAAAGACCGCGTCGCGCGGAGTCTGATCGAGGACGCCGAGCAACGGGGCGTCATCGCGCCGGGCATGGACAGGATCCTGCTCGAGCCGACCAGTGGCAACACCGGCATCGGCCTGGCGATGATCGCGCAGGTCAAGGGGTATCGCCTGAAGGTGGTGATGCCCGACAACGTCAGCGACGAGCGTCGCCAGCTGCTGGAGCTGTTCGGCGCCGACGTCGAGCTGACGGATGGCGCACTCGGCAGCAACGGCTCGATCGCCCGCGCCCAGGAGCTGGCCGAAGACAGCCGCTACCATCTGCTGTACCAGTATGGGAACCCGGCCAACCCGCGCGCCCACTACGAGACGACCGGGCCGGAGATCATCGCCGACCTGCCTGAGGTCGACGTGTTCGTCGCCGGCCTCGGGACCGGCGGTACCCTGATGGGCACTGGCCGCCGGCTCCGCGAGCACAACCCGAACGTCCAGATCGTCGCTGCCGAGCCGCACCCCGACGATTCCGTCTCGGGCCTGCGGAGTCTCGACCACGGGTTCATCCCGCCGATCCTCAACCTGGACGAGCTGGATCGAAAGGTGGTGGTGCGGGCGGCTGATGCGCTCACGGCCACGCGCGATCTCGTGCGCGTCGAGGGCATCTTCGCCGGACTGTCGTGCGGGGCCGTCCTGAGCGTCGGCCTGCGGGTGGCCGAGCGAATGGAGCGTGGTACCATCGTGCTGCTCCTACCGGACGGTGGCTGGAAGTACCTCTCGACCGGGCTGTTCGCTCCCACCGATCGTGACGCGGTCGCGGGTATTCGCGGCCGGAACCTGTGGTAGGAAGCCGCGAGGTACAGGGGGCCAGCCGGGGTGGTTCGGGTACTCCGCTCCGTCTACGACGCGATGATCGCGCATGTGCTGCAGACGCCGACGCTGGAGAGCTGCGGCCTGCTGGGCGGCCACGGCGACACGGTGACGCGCCTGTTCCCGACGCCGAACGTGGCGGATGACAAGGCCGTCCGTTACGAGGCGCACCCGCTGGAGGTCCGGCGCATCCTCGAAGAGATCGACGAGGCCGGGCTGGAACATCTCGGCATCTATCACTCGCACCCCAACTCGGTCGCCTACCCCTCCGCGACGGATCGGCGGCTGGCAGCGTACGAGGTTCGGTACATCGTGATCTCGCTGCGCAGCCCGCGTCACCCCGAGGCCCGGGCATTCCAGATCCACAAGGCCCACCCCGGGGACGTGTCCGCCGAGGTGGTAGAGGAGAGCATCGAGGTCGTGGAGCACCCCATCTGATGACCGCGTCGGCGGCAGCCTGATGGTCCAGATCGCGCGGGCCGTCTACGACGCGATGGTCGCGCATGCGCTGGACGAGCGGCCGTTCGAGTGCTGCGGTGTACTGGCCGGTTCGGGCGGCGCTATCACCCACAGCTACCGTGCCCCGAACGCCGCCGAGCACAACGGCATCCGTTACGAGATCGACGGCAAGGCGTTTCTGCGGATCAACCGCGAGATCGACGACGCCGACCTCGAACTGCTCGGCGTCTACCACTCGCACCCATTCACCAGGGCGTATCCGTCGGCCACCGATATCGGGCAGGCGTGGGACGGCATGGTCTACGTCATCGTGTCTGTCGCCAGCTTTCTGGAGCCGGAGGTCAAGGCGTTCACGATCTCGGATAGCACGGTCGTCGAGCGGGCCATCGAACTTGCCTGATGGCGCTCTGAGCGCAGGCCGAGAGCATTTGCCCGGAACCTGGATGAACTGCCATTCGAGATCATTCATCGGTAGCAGTATCTGACACAGACAGACGCCGACTCTAGGTGTACGCTGGCCGCACAGTCCGGCAGCGTACACCTTCCAGAGGCGGCGGCCATGTCGATAGCCCAATCAGCACAGGCAGTCCAGCGCGCTCAAGTCCGCCGGGACACTTATCGGGACTCCGTCGAGTTGATGCGTATTGCCGCCCAGCTCGAAGGGCTGGACGGCGTGACCCGCGCGGCTCTGCTGATGGGCACCCCCGCCAACCGCGAGATCATGGCGGCGGCCGGGCTGCTGTTCGAGGATGCCGCGTCGGCTACGGCCAACGACCTCGTGATCGCCGTCTCGGCTGAGGCTGAGGACGCAGCCGACGCAGCCCTTGCGCTGGCCGATCAGCTCCTGAAGAGTCAGCCGGCCGTGGCGAGCGCTGGCGGCTCGGTGGCCGAAGCTCCGCCCCAGACATTGGCCCAGGCCATCAGCGCGTCACCCGATGCCAGCCTCGCCATGATCTCCACCCCTGGGGCCTACGCGACCGCCGAGGCGATGAAGGCGCTCAAGCGGGGCCTCCACGTCTTCCTGTTCAGCGACAACGTCTCCGTGCCTGACGAGATCGAGCTGAAGCGGATCGCACGACAGAAGAACCTGCTGGTGATGGGGCCAGACTGCGGCACCGCGATCCTGGACGGCGTGCCGCTCGGGTTTGCCAACGCCGTGCGGCGCGGGCGCATCGGGCTGATCGGCGCGTCCGGGACCGGGTTGCAGCAGGTGAGCTGTCTGATCGACCGGCTGGGCGAGGGCGCGTCACAGGTCATCGGCGTGGGCGGGCACGATCTCAGCGAGGCCGTCGGCGGCGCGATGATGCTCGCCGCCATCGAGCGGCTGGCCGCCGATCCTGAGACTGCCGTGCTGGTACTGGTCTCCAAGCCGCCCGCGCCGACCGTCGCGCAGCGCGTCCTGAGCGCTGCCGGCGTCACCGGCAAGCCGGTCGTCGTCATCTTCCTGGGCGGCGATCCGGCCGCCATCCGTGAGGCTGGGGCCATTGCCGCCAGCACGCTCGAAGATGCCGCACGGCTGGCGGTCGCCGTGGCGCGCGGTCGGATGCCGGTCGGGCTGGGCATCGACGGCCTGAACGCCGACATGATGGCGACCGCCGACGCCGCTCGCGCTGCCCTGATTCCCGGTCAGCACACCGTGCGCGGCCTGTTCAGCGGGGGTACGCTCTGCCAGGAAGCCGGCTTGATCCTCGGAGCCCATCTCGATGCCGACCGCTTCTCGGTGGTCGATTTCGGGGACGACGAGTACACCGTCGGCCGGCCGCACCCGATGATCGACTTCCGGCTTCGCAACGAGAACATCGTGGCGGCGGCTGAGGATCCATCCACCGCCGCGATCCTGCTCGACATCGTGCTCGGGTACGGCAGCCACACCGATCCGGCCGAGGCCGTGCGGCCAGCGCTCGTCAAGGCGCGCGCCGTTGCCGAGGCGGCCGGCCGTTCGCTGACCATCGTGGCATCCGTGTGCGGCACCGACGCCGATCCCCAGGGACTCGCGCGCCAGGAGGCGGCGCTCCGCGCGGCCGGCGTAGTGCTGGCCCCGAGCAGTGCGCAGGCTGCGCGCGTAGCGGTCCGGGTTGTGCGCGATCCAGGCGCCTGTCCGGCCGCGGCGGTGGGCCACGTGACGGGCGCGACGTTCACCTGTGACGGAGGCCACTGATGCCGATGCTCGGCGCGTCACCGGTCCTGCTCAACGTCGGGGTGGCCGAGTTCGCCGTGGCGCCGGCCGCCCACGGTGCGACGGTCCGCCAGCTTGAGTGGCGGCCTCCTGCCGATGGCGACCGCGAGCTGGGCCTGCTGCTCGCCCGCCTGGAGGACGACGCCGACGACCCGGTCGGAGAGCGGGTCCGCGCGGCGAACGCCCTGGCCGTCGAGCGCATCCTGGCCGCCCGCCCGATGCTGGTCGGCGTGCGCCCGGCCGCCGAGGCGATCCCGGGCCTCGGTCCGCTCACCATCCTGCACGCCGGACCGCCCATCGCCTGGGATCGGATGTGCGGCCCGATGCGGGGCGCGATCGTCGGCGCGATCCTCTTCGAGGGGTGGGCCGCGACGCCGCTGGAAGCGATGAGCCTCGTGATGGACGGGCGGATCACCTTCGCGCCGTGCCACCACTACGGGGCAGTCGGACCGATGGCCGGCGTCCTCTCGCCGAGCATGCCGGTCGTCGTGGCGGAGAACGCCTCTGGCGGCGCCCGCGCGTTCGCCACACTCAACGAGGGTCTCGGCAAGGTGCTGCGCTTCGGCGCCTACGACGACGAGGTGCTGACCCGCCTGCGTTGGATTCGCTCGACGCTCGGGCCGACCCTCGACGCAGCGATCCGCCAGCAGGGCCCCGTCGATCTGCGGATGCTGATCGCGCAGGCGCTCCAGATGGGCGACGAGTGCCACAACCGGAACGTTGCCGCCACGTCGCTGTTCGCCCGCAAGCTCGCGCCGAGCGTCCTGCGCGCCGCCGAGCACGATGCCGCCATCGTCGTGCTCGACTTCCTGGCCGGCAACGACCATTTCTTCCTGAACCTTTCGATGGCGGCCTGCAAGTCCACCCTCGATGCCGCCCAGGGTATCCCCGGCAGCACCGTCGTGACGGCGATGGCCCGCAACGGCGTCGAATTCGGGATCCGGGTGAGCGGGACCGGCGACCGCTGGTTCACTGCGCCGGCGAACGTGCCGGAGGGGTTGTACTTCCCTGGCTATGGCCCAGACGACGCGAACCCTGACCTGGGCGACAGCGCCATCACCGAGACACGGGGCATCGGCGGCTTCGCGATGGCGGCAGCCCCCGCCATCGTCCGCTTCGTCGGCGGCACGCCCGACGACGCCCTGGGCTACACCCGTGAGATGGGCCGCATCACCCTGACCCGCGACGCCGACTTCGCCCTCCCGTCGCTCGGCTTCGCCGGTGCGCCGACGGCCATCGACGTGCGGCGGGTGGTGGACAGCGGCGTCGCGCCCGTCATCAACACCGGCATCGCGCACCGCGAGCCGGGCGTGGGCCAGATCGGCGCGGGCATCGCCCGAGCGCCGCTGGCCTGCTTCGCGGACGCGCTGCGAGCGCTCGGGCGTGAGCTTCTGGTGGGGGAGGCAGGACGATGACCGTCGATGCAGTTCGCGCGCCAACGCTGAACGCGGACCCGGCCGCCGGGGGCACCGGCCCGAGCCTTGACCGCACGGCAGTCGTCGCGGTGGGTGGCAATGCGCTGATCCGCGACGGCCAGCGCGGCACCATCGCCGAGCAATTCGCGAATGCCCGCGCCACCGCGAAGCACATCGCCGGGCTGGTCAATGCCGGCTGGCGCGTGATCCTGACGCACGGGAACGGGCCGCAGGTCGGCTTCATCCTGCTGCGCTCGGAGCTGGTCAGCGCCGACGCGCCGGTCCCCCGGCTCTCGCTGGATATGGCCGTTGCCGACTCGGTGGGCGGCGTCGGCTACATCATGGCCAACTCGCTGGCGAACGAGCTGGCGGCGGTTGGCCTTCCTGACCGGGTCGTCTGCGTGATGACCCAGACGGTGGTCGATCCCGCCGATCCCGCGTTTCAGCATCCGACCAAGCCCATTGGGCCGGCCTACTCGGCTGACGAGGCCGAGCGGCTCATTCGCAAGGAGGGCTGGGCGATGGTCGAGGATGCCGGACGCGGGTATCGGCGGGTCGTGCCGTCGCCTCGGCCCGTCCGGATCGTCGAGGTGGGGGCGATCCGGGCGCTGGTCGAGGCCGGCTACGTGGTTGTCGCCTGCGGGGGCGGCGGCATCCCCGTGGTCGAGACCGCGCCGGGCCAGTACCAGGGCGTTGAGGCCGTGGTTGACAAGGACTTCGCCTCAGCGCTGCTGGCGGCCTCACTCGGCGTCGAGACGTTCGTGATCTCCACCGGGGTGGAGCAGGTGGCGATCCGGTATCGGCAGCCGGATCAGCAGCAGCTCGCCCAGATGACGGTATCCGAGGCCCGCATGCACCTCGCGAACGGCGAGTTCCCCGAGGGCAGCATGGGGCCGAAGATTCGCGCAGCCATCGATCTCGTCGCCAGGGGTGGAAAGGAGGTCGTCATCACGTCGCCGAATCGGCTTGAGGAGGCGATGGCCGGGCAGACCGGCACCCGCATCGTCGCGGACTAAGGGCGAGGTAGCCACGTCGATGACACGAACGGTAACCTGCACAGCCGACACACAGGGCCGGGCGAGGGAGAGGGCGTCCGCGCAGCCTGCTTGTCTGGGGGACACATGCCGACCGTACAGGCCGAGCCTTACGAGTTCGAGTTCGATCTGAAGACGACCGCGCTGGTCGTGATCGACATGCAGCGCGACTTCGTCGATCCCGGTGGTTTTGGCGAGGCGTTGGGAAACGACGTCTCGCTGCTGCGTGCCGCCGTCCCTCCCACTGAGCGCGTGCTCGACACCGCCCGCAAGCTGGGGATGTTCGTCGTCCACACGCGGGAAGGCCACCGCCCTGACCTGAGCGACCTGCCGCCCGCCAAGAAGGCGCGCGGCAAGCTGGCGAACGGCATCGGCGACCCCGGGCCGATGGGCCGCATCCTCGTGCGTGGCGAGTATGGCCACGACATCGTGGACAGCCTCCAGCCCCGGCCCGGCGAGCCGGTCGTGGACAAGCCCGGTAAGGGCTCGTTCTACGCCACGGACCTGGACTCGATCCTCAAGACGCGCGGCATCACCAGCCTGATCGTCTGCGGCGTGACCACCGAGGTCTGCGTCCACACCACCGTCCGCGAGGCGAACGACCGCGGCTACGAGTGCCTGGTGCTGGAGGACTGCGTCGCCTCGTACTTTCCAGAGTTCCAGCGGGTAGCCCTCGAGATGATCAAGGCCCAGGGCGGCATCTTTGGCTGGGTCGCGCCGTCGTCAGCGTTGCTGGCGGCGCTCGCCTCCGAGCCGATCGCGACCCCGGCGTAGCTCCCCGCATGATGGCTCACGCCGGCATGACGGCCGCCAGACCGCGCCACCTGCGTGGCGTTGGCGAGGGCGCGTCCTTGTCGGCTGGCTGTCCCGCGTCCTGATTGTCGCGCTCGGCGCTCAGAGGAGAAGGCTGCATGGCTACCACGACCTCGCCAACGTTCCAGGTCCGCTGGTGGGTGCCAGGGGACTGGAACGCGTTCTTCGGCCTGTTCACCAACGTGGCGCTCAACGTGATCGTGCTGAGCGGACTCGTGCTCGGCGTGATCCAGATGCCGAACGACGCCGTGTTCGGGCGCATCCTCCCTGCGCTCGGCATCGCGCTGCCGCTCGGCAACCTCTTCTACGCTTTCCTGGCGGTCCGGTTGGCGAAGAAGGAGGGCCGCGCGGACGTCACGGCGATGCCGTACGGTCCTAGCGTGCCCCACATGTTCATCGTCGTCTTCCTGATCATGCTGCCGATCAAGCTGCGGACCGGCGACTGGCTCGTGGCGTGGCAGGCCGGCCTCGCATGGTCGTTTGTGATCGGTGTGATCGTGCTGCTCGGCGCGTTCGTCGGCCCGACGATCCGCAAGTACACCCCGCGCGCGGCGATGCTCGGCACGCTGGCCGGCATCTCGCTGACCTTCATCTCGATGCGGCCGGCCTTCCAGAGCTGGGAGGTGCCGTGGATCGCGTTCATCACCTTCGGCATCATCCTGGTGAGCTGGATGGCCGGCGTGCGGCTGCCCGGCAACCTGCCCGGCGGCCTGATCGCGGTGATTCTCGGGACGGCCATCGCCTGGATCGCCGCCATGCTCAACCTGAACGGGATGATGCAGCCGACGGCCGTCGGCAAGGCGTTTGGCGACCTCGGCCTCTACCTGCCGATCCCCTCCGGCGACGTGTTCGTGGGGCTGGCGGGCATCGGGCCGCTGCTGGTCACGGCCATTCCGCTCGGCATCTACAACTTCACCGAGGGCATGAACAACGTCGAGAGCGCGGCGGCGGCCGGCGACAACTACAGCCTGCGCGACATCCTGCTGGCTGACGGGGCCGGCGCGGTGATCGGCTCGGTCCTCGGCAGCCCGTTCCCGCCCGCTGTCTACATCGGACATCCCGGCTGGAAGTCGATGGGCGGCCGGATCGGCTACTCGTTGGCGACGGGCGTCTGCGTCGGCCTGGTCTGCTTCCTGGGACTGGTCTCGCTGTTGCTGGCGGTCATCCCGCTGGTGGCGGTGTTGCCGATCCTGCTCTACATCGGCGTCGTCATCACGGCGCAGGCGTTCGAGGCGACCCCGATTCGCCACGCGCCGGCCATCGTCCTGGCGCTCATCCCGAATCTGGCGTCCTGGGGCCAGAACCTCGTGGACAGCGCACTGAACGCGGCCGGCACCTCGGCCGAAAAGCTCGGATCGGCGGCGCTCGGGCAGGCCGGTATCGTCTACGACGGCATGGCGATCCTCGGCGGTGGTGCGATCCTGGCTGGGATGGTGCTGGGGGCCATCGCCGCTTTCGTCATCGACCGCGACTTCCGCTCTGCGATCATCTACTGTGTGGCTGGCGCGGTGCTCTCGGCGGTTGGGTTCATCCACGGCACCCAGCTTGAGGTCACGTCCCACACGCTGATGATGGCGCTCGGGTACATCGTGCTCGGAGGGGTGATCTGGGCGCTCTCGCGCGGTGAGGCGCCGGCACCCGTGCCGGACGACGCCGGTGAGCACGGCGCGGTGCCGGCCGAGGCGTAGGCTCTGGAGACCCGAGCGTGGGCGCCGGAGGCCCTCACCCCCCGACCCCCTCTCCCTGTGCGCGGGAGAGGGGGAGACACACGACAGTTTCGTTCCTCCCCCTCTCCCGCGCACAGGGAGAGGGGGTCGGGGGGTGAGGGCCTCCCTCGAGATCGGGGGGTGAGGGCCTTACCCCCTCTGGAGTACCACATGTTGGCAGTTGAGTTGTTCGTCAACGGCACCCTGATGCGCGGTCTGAAGCTGAACAGGAACCTCGACGGCTCGGAGTTTCTCGGCGAGTTCGAGACGGCCCCCTGCTACCGGATCTTCTCGATTGGCGACATCCATCCTGGCATGTTCGAGGTGGCCGAGGGCGAGTCTGGCGGCATCTCAGTGCCGGGCGAGATGTACCGGATGTCCGACGAGATCTGGCAGACCGTCGAGTCCGGCGAGCCGCCCCACCTGTACAAGGGGCCGGTCAAGCTCTCCGATGGACGAGTCGTGGACGGCATCCTCTTCCCGCGCGAGCAGGCGGAGGGCAGGCACCGCGAGATCACCGAGTTCGGCGGGTGGCGAGCCTACGTCGCGGCGAAAGCGGCGGGCAAGGCGTAGCGCCGTCGTCCCGCAGGCGGATGCCCAGTCGCGGGGACGCCATCGCTCAGGCCAGGATGCCATTGCTCAGGCCAGGACGCTCGCGCTCACTCCGAGACGGCGGCCGGACGGTGCGACACGAACGGCACCGGCTCGGCGCACATCGACTGCACCTGCCCCTGACAGGCTTGCCAGACGGACGCATACCCGGCGTGCCGAATCAGCGAGGCTACGCGATCTGGCGAGATCAGGAAGGTGTCCCGGCCTTCATGGTGCGGCCAGTCCCAGGTCTTGGCGGTTGCGCGCATCAGGTAAAAGACAAAGCGCCGCTTCTTGCCTTCGTGGCGGATCAGCAGGTCCGCCACCTGCCTGATCACGTCGACGTTGAGGCCCGTCTCCTCGACGGCCTCGCGGACGGCGGCGTCCTGCGGCGACTCCTTCTTCTTCAGCTTGCCCTTTGGAAAGATCCAGCGCTGCTTGTCGGTCAGGCGCAGCACGACCTTGCCGTCGCAGACGATGACCGCGCCGGCCTCGTAGACCTTCTTCTCTTCCAGCGACTTCTCGTGCTTGTCCTTGTTCTTCTTCGTGTCCTTTGGCGGCGACGCATCCGACTCGGCAGCCACAGCCTCAAGCTCCGTCGCCTCTGTAGCCTCGCTGAGATCGTGGTCGCTCATACCGCTCCTGCGCGTGGCCCCTGACCGAAATGTCCCGATGCGGGGCTGTCTGATTAGGAGTATCATACGCTCCGATGAAGGCTCTGTCTGCATGAAATCGTCCAGCGAGGTCGCGCGGCTCGTTCGCGCCCGGTCCCCGCTCCCGCCGGACGAAACCGAGCGCCTGATCGGCGACTTCTTCGTCCCGTCCCGTGCGATTCGCTTCGTGTGCGAGGCACACCACCTCGACCAGAAGGCCGTCCTCGACATCGGCTGTTCGGTCGGGCAGCACCTGATCCACTTCGGGCCGGGCAGCGCCGGCATCGACGCCGTCGAGCGCAATGTGGAGTTCTGCCGCGCCCTGGGCTTCGACGTGACGATGACGAACGTCGAGGATGGCCTGCCGGACCTCGGGCGGCGCTTCGAGGCGATCTACTGCTCGAACCTGCTGGAGCATCTCGTCGCTCCGCACCTGTTCCTGCTCCGGTTGCACGCGCTGTTGGAGCCGAACGGTCTGCTGTTCGTGCACGTCCCGACCATGCCGCCGCTGCCGCTGGTGGACCGGTTGCTCAAACGGGTCATCGGCCACAACGGCTATCTGGCCAGCGAGCACATCAACGCCTTTACGCCGCGAACCCTGGCGTTCACGGTCGAGCGGGCCGGCTTCACCGTGGATGACGTGGTGTTCGTGGGGGCGCGCGGGCGTGGCCTGCTGGGGCTTGGCGAGCCGATCTTCCGCGAGCTGGGGATCACCGCGATGGCGGTTGCCCGCCGCAATCCGACCTTCACCTACCCGGAGAAGCGCGTCGCCGCCTTCGAGCCGCGGTTCGCGGCCGGAACGATGCCGGCTCCCGAGTCGCCCGGCGAGCGCTGAGGCCGGGCGTCAGTCTCGCCGCGCCGCCTAGCTCACCGCTACGGAGGAGGGCTGAGGACGTGCCTCGCGGAGGGCCGCCAGTTGCCGGCTCACCGCCGCGTCGATGTCCTCGTCGTAGACCTTCATGGCCAGGTCACGCCTGATGGCGTACAGCTCGTTGTGCAGCCCCAGGTGCTGCTGAAACACCTTGCGCCAGGCGCGGTCCTTCGAGATCGCCCCGTTCGTCTCGCCGTTGGCTGCCAGCCCGCGCGCGACGTGCAGCGCAAAGTGCTCCCTGACGAAGTGATGCAGCTCGGCAAGCTGGTCGGCGTTGGGCGTCGCTTCGGCCCGGCTGGCCATCAGCCACCCGACCACGACGATCAGCGTCAGAAAGATCCCGATGCCCAGGAGCGTTGAGTCCTGACCCAGGAAGCTCCCGAATGCCTGCCAATCCTTCCACGTCATGTCGCGCCGCCCCCTCGTGGTCCGGTCATCGCCGTGCCCGTGCCCGTGCCCATGCCCGTGCCCGTGCGCTCACTCTACCGAGAACGAAACGCCGGATCAAGCGTTCGGCTTCCGGCCAGCCACCAGGTAGCCGCTCGTCAGCGCATCGCTGGGGAGCAGTTTGCCGGCCAGGGGATCGAGGCCCCACAACAGGGCGCAGACGGCCAGGACCGGCAGCGAGACCACGCGGTTGAGGCGCGTCGGCTCCATCACGAGGCGCACCAGCAGCACCAGCAGCGTCTGGTACGCCGTGTGCTGCGGAATGACGATGGCATCCAGTGGTTTGAAGAGGCGCTCCAGGGTGTACGACGTGAAGCGCCAGTAGTCGCCGGGCCGGTCGTGCAAGGGGAAGCAGAAGCGGGTGGTCAGCACCAGCCGGCCGCCCGGCTTGAGCACGCGGATCAGCTCGCGGGCGGCGGCGGTCGGGTCCAGCAGGTGCTCGAAGACCTCGGTGCAGACAATGGCGTCCACGGTGGCATCGCCGAACGGCAGGTGGTGGGCGTCGGCGATCAGGTCGAGGTCCGGCCGGGCACGGTAGTCGAGCGCGATGGTCTGGCCGGGGATCAGGTCGGCAAAGGGCCGCAGCCCGGCCCCGATGTCCAGCACGGCGCCCTGCACATCACGCAGCTCACGGCGCAAGAACGCGTCGATCCGGTGCCGCGACAGCCGCTTGCTCAACGCGACCTTCGCCTCTGCCAGCCGCCGAAGCACGGAGCGGTCTCCCCTCGCGGCGGTCTGGCGGCCCGGGCTGTCCTGGCGTGCCGGGCGGCGGCCGCGTCCGGGGGAGTATACGGCCGCCCCCCACGATGCCGCCTTGACCGCCGAAGATGTGACCCCCGGCCCGGTCATTCGTTCAACTATCCAGAAGACGTGGCCCGGCTGCACATCTGACGCGGATCCGGCCGGGCGCGTGGTGTGGAGCGAGAACGGCAGCCGCGTCGTGACGTGCTGGTGATGCCGCGAATCTTGGCCTGCCAGGAGCGCGCGGTTTACAATCCGGCCTCCCCCAGGGCGCCGGTAGCTCTCGTGCGCGTCGCCAAGGCTTGTCGCGCGGGAGCAGGCGGTTCGAGCGACCGCCACGCGAACCTCGTGCTCCAGGGAGGAAAGGAAGATCCATGAAACTGCCGATTCGGTCGCTGGGGCTTGTGGCGGCTGGCCTGCTGCTCGGCACCGCGCTCGCGCCCGTGGCAGCTCAGCAGCAGCAGTCGGGCGCCGATGGTCAGGTGGCGGTGCGCTCGGATGGCGCGGTGTACCTGATCGCGAGCGGCCAGCGTCGCTGGGTGGCGACGGTGGTCATCTCTGACGACGAGATCAACGCCTATCCAGAGGGCGAGCCGATCTTTGCCGGCCTCGCGCCGATGGGCTCGGCCCAGGCCGCCGCGAAGCCGAGCAACGCCCAGCCGGCCGCCAACCCGCAGCAACAGCCACCGCAATCTGGCGCTGGCGCGAGCGCCAAGCCGACCAACACCGCCGCCCCCCAGCCGACTGCCGACCCGAACATCTCCTCCGATATCCCGGTCGAGGTCGATATCGACGGCTCGGCGAAGATCGAGCGCGGCGAGGAGCGGCGTGTCGATATCAAGACCCGCAAGGACGTCACCTGCGACCTCACGGTCCGGTTGCCGGGCGGCAAGGAGTTCTCCGAAGATTCGAAGAACGCCGACAACGCGGGCAAGTGCCGGTTCACCGTCGAGATCCCGAGCGACGCCGACGAGGGCGAGGGCTTCATGATCGGGACCGCTCGTGAGGGTGGGAAAGTCAACAAGTCTGAGCTATCGTTTGAGGTCGTCAAGAAGAAGTAAATCGACTGGAGACGCCGCGCTCGCGTGAGGATTCGACCCACCGCTGACCGCCGGTCTGATGAGCGCCCCCGGAGCCGCCTCTGGCGTGCCCTGGCGGCGCTCACACTCGTCCTGGCCCTGCTGCTGACGCCGGGGCAGGCGGCAGCCGGCGCTCCGTCCTTTGGGCCGGCCGATCCGCGGTCGCTGCTCGGCGTGGGCGAGGATGTCCGTCAGACAGGCACCGTCGCGCCGCTCTACTTCCCGGAGACGGGTTTCGCCGTCGAAGAGCCGCGCATCATCGAGTACTTCAACCGGCGCGGGCAGGTGCCGACGTTCGGCTTCCCGATCTCGCGGCTGATCCTGTTCCAGGGCATCCCGACCCAGTTCTTCCAGCGGATCGTCGTGCAGGTCTGGCCGGACGGCTCGGTCCGCCCGCTGAACCTGCTCGATCCTGGGCTGTTGCCGTACACCCGCATCAATGGCTCGACGTTCCCCGCCCCGAACGAGCGGCTGGCGGCGCTGGCGCCGGCCCCGGGGCAGCCTGGGTACGCGCGGGAAGTGCTGGAGTTCGTCCGGGCCAACGCGCCCGATACGTTCAACGGCGAGCCGGTCCGCTTCTTCAGCACCTTCGCCGGCACCGTCAGCGCCGAGACGGCGTTCGGGCGGCAGGGCGGCGACCCGAACCTGCTCCCGCTGATCAACCTGGAGATTTGGGGCGTTCCGACCTCGCTGCCGGCCCAGGATCCCAACAACGGCAACTTCATCTACCAGCGCTTCCAGCGCGGCATCATGCACTACGATGCCAGTTGTAGGTGCACGCAGGGACTGCTGCTCGCCGACTACTTCAAGGCGTTGCTCACGGGCGAGAACCTGCCGGTCGATCTGGCCGCGCAGGCGTCCGGCAGCCCGTTCCTGCGCCAGTACGCGCCCGACAGGCCGAACGGCATCCGGCAGGCGTCGGCGCTCCCCGGATCTGACCTCACCGCCGCGTTCGCGCGGCAGGCAGCCCCAGCCCGGACGGCCGTGGCAACGCCGGCCGTCAGCGCGTCGAGCGTCTCGGCCAGCATCTCGCCGTCGACGGCCTACTCGGCGCGGATTCGGCTGGGCGGCGGCCTCGCCGACGCGATCGACGCCCTGGAGACGGCGAAGTTGACGGGGCCGCTCCAGACGATCCTCGACTCGAACACGGACGTGGCGTTCGGGCCGTTGCCGGATCTGGTCCACGCACGGTACGTGCGGATCGGCAGCGGCGGCGGCGGCGCGATCCGCTCGATCATCGTCAACACGAAGTGGCAGAGCAGCGACCCGAAGGCGCTCGGCACGCTGATCGTCCACGAGGCCAAGCACCTGGACGACGATCTCGCCGGCGTCGATCCGCGAACGCCGGAGGTCTGCTTCCAGTTCGAAGTGCGGGCCTTCACGCAGCAGGCGATTGCCTGGCAGGCGATGTACGGGGCGAATGGCAAGCCCGACCCGCGCGACGATCTGGACGCCGAGCTGAACGCGTGGCTGGTGGTGCATCGGCGCGGACCGGGCGAGATCGAGAAGCGAGTGCGGCTGGTCTACGCCGAAGCGTGCAACCGGCCCGGCCCGCGCGCGCACTGACCCGAGGGTCGTGGGCCGAGGGTCGTGGGTCGTGGGTCGTGGGTCGTGGGTTGTGGGTCGTGGATGTTGGTGAAAGCGTGCAAGTCGCCCTTGTCATCCTGAGCGCAGCGAAGGACCTCACCCGCTGACGCGAACGTTGACGGTCAGCGGGTGAGGGGCAAACTGACGGCCAGCAGGTAGCGTGAGCGTTGACGGCCAGCAGGTAGCGCGAGCGTTGACGGTCAGCGGGTGAGGTCCTTCGCTGCGCTCAGGATGACAATGGGGTGTTGCGTGCTTGCGAAGATGCAGCGGCGCACATCATCGGGCATGCCTCCTCGATCCGCGCTACTTCTTGTCTTTGTCGCCTCGGCGCAGCAGCTCGCCCAGCTTGGACGGGAAGAACAGGCTGGACGGCTTCAGGTCCGCCGTGTTGTACGCCGGCGCCGGCTCGTCGGCCGAACGCCCCACCAGCCACTCGTCGTGCATCTGGCGTGCGCCCACGAACCGCTCGTAGATCGACTCGTCGCCGCGCTCGACCATCTCGCGCAGCTCGGCAAGGTCGTCGATCATGCGGCCGATCTGCCGTGAGACCTGCTCGCGATTCGTGAGGCAGATGTCGGCGAACATGCGCGGGTCCGCGTCAGAGAGGTGGGTGGCCGTGGCGAAGCCGCCGGCCGCGATGGTCTTCGCCTCGCGCCAGCCGCGATCTGTCGCGGCGATCCGCATCATCGTGGTCGAGACGAGATATGGCAGGTGGCTGATGCTGGCGACCAGACCGTCGTGCTCGTCGGCCTCCACGAAGTACGGCGTTGAGCCAATCGCCTCGACCATCTTCACGATGTTCTCGACGGCCTTTGAGTCGGCGGACGGCGGCGAGGTCACGCAGTAGACCGCGTTGTTGAAGAGGTCCGCCGACGGGCCGCCGGAACCGGCCGTGTTCCGGCCCGTCATCGGGTGGCCGCCGACGAAGCTGACGCCGGCCGGCAGGTACTGCGCCGCCCACTCCAGAATCTGGCGCTTGGTCGAGCCGGTGTCGGTCACGACCGTGCCCGGCTGGAGCATCGGCGCGATGTCTCGCAGAACCAACTCGATGGCCCGGACCGGCGTGGCGATGATGACGAGGTCGGAGTCGCGGACGGCCTCGACGACGTTGCTGGTGACCTTGTCCACGGCACGTTTGCCGGTCGCCTCGCGGCGGGCGCTGCCGTCGAGGTCGCAGCCGATGACGCGCGGGGCCGGCTGGAGCCGCTTCAGGGCCAGCCCGAGCGACGACCCGAGCAGGCCGGTCCCGATGATCGTGACCTGTTGAAAGGCGATCTTCGCCACCGCGTTCCCTCCACGAGTCGTTGCCCGATGGTTCGGGCGGCCGTGTGTGGCTTCGTTGCCTTGCTGGCGAGCGCGCTCACCGCAGGCCGAACGTTACCAGTTGGAAGATCACTGACTGGAGTGGCCGCATCACGAGCGTCAGGAAATCAAACTGTCGGCCGAAAAACTGCGGCAGGAAGACCAGCGCAATAAGGATAAACATCCCGTACTGGCTGAGAAAGTCCGACACTTTGGGCGGGAGGACGAGCCGAGCCAGACTGAAGCCATCCAACGGGGGAATCGGCAGGAAGTTGAAGGCTGCCAGGCCGATGTTCACGAAGAGCAGAGCCTGAAGGAACTCGAAGACGAGGGGATCGACGAACGCGCTCTGGGCGCTGACGAACCGCAGGGGCAGCGTGGCGATGAACGCCAGCAAGACGTTCGAGGCCGGGCCCGCGAGCGCCGAGATCGCGTAGCCGACGAGCGGGCTGACCCGGCGCATGTTGTGGCCGTTGACCGGGACCGGCTTCCCCCAGCCAAACCCGATGAACAGAAACGTCAGCGACCCCCAGAGATCGAGGTGTCGGATCGGATTCAGCGAGACGCGGCCCAGCAGCTTCGCCGTGGGATCGCCGAGCATCAGCGCCACCGTGGCGTGAGCGCACTCGTGAAACGTGACCGCCACGACGAGCGCCACGAGCGACAGGGCGAACTCTTCCCAGGTCTGACCGCGCGTGCGGCTGTACGACCAGATGAAGAGGGCAGCAATCGCCACCAGAACGACGATATCGCGCGGCGTGTAACGTTGCATCAGACGCGCGATTCTAGCACGGCCCCCATGGCGCTCGGGAGAATTCGTCTTCGCCGAAGCAGGCGGGGCGCTCTGACGCGCTGGACGGCTCGGATCAGCGCCCGCGCAGCCGGGCCGGGTCGGCCACGGCTTCGGTGGGAGAGCCGTCGGCGTGGGCCGGCGGCCGCAGCCATTCGTGCGCCCAGGCCAGCACCGAGTCGAGCACGGTTCCCAGCGCCTCGCCCGCCGGCGTCAGCCGATACTCCACGCGGACGGGCGTCTCGGCGTAGACGGACCGCGCGATGAGCCCCTCTGCCTCAAGCTCCTTGAGCCGCTCGGAGAGCATGCGGTCGCTGAGGCCGGGGATCGCCCCCGCGATGTCGCTGAAGCGGGCCACGCCGCCGCGCATAACCTGGAGAATCGCACCCGTCCAGCGCCGACCGATCAGCTCGATGGCGTGGTGGTAGATGGGACAGAGCGATGAATCGTGCGCCGTTGCAGTCATGGCGTGATCTTACCGCGTGTCGGCAGTCAACATCCCGTCTGGCGGCGCAGCGGTCGACACGGCGATCCGAAGGCCGGGGGAACACGCACCGAAAAGGACCGCCGGACCGGGAATATTACTTCTGAAGTGTAAGTTACTACTGATCGGTATGTAACGACCTGGTGCGGTCGCATCTGGAGGGTTCTCGTGTCGGTCGATCTCGGTCTGCTGGTTCTGCGGGTTGCCGTGGGGCTGATCCTCTTCGGGCATGGCGCGCAGAAGCTGTTCGGCTGGTTTGGCGGTCCTGGTCTGGCGGCCGCCACCGCCATGTTTGGCGGCCATCTTCGGCTTCGGCCGGCCCCCTTCTGGGTGCTGGTCGGCAGCCTGAGCGAGGTCGTGGGCGGCCTGCTGCTGGTGGCGGGACTGTTCGGTCCGGCCGGGGCGGTGGCCGTTGTCGCGGCGATGCTCGTGGCGATCACCGTTCACTGGCCGGCGTTCTGGGCGCAGCAGGGCGGCATCGAGTACCCGCTGGTCTTGCTCGTGGTGGCGCTGACCCTGGCGATTGTCGGTCCGGGCGCCTACTCATTGGACAGTGTGCTCGGCCTGCAGCTGCAGACGCCGCTCATCGTTCTGGGCGGGCTGGCGGTGGCTGTGGTGGGCGTGGGGTTGGCCCTCGGGACGCGCGCCCCGGCCACGCCGTCGGCGCAGGAGGCCGTCGCGCGCTCCTGAGTCTCAACCAGGATTCGGTCCGTATCGGTCCCTGGCGCTCGACGGAGACGCCTGGGGCCGATTGTCGTGCTTCGGACCTCGGCCGCCCGGCCTGGCTATCCTGTTCCGTGGCCCGGAACGTGCCACTGCGCTGCTGCCACCTCAGTGCGGCAGGACGTACAGGATGATGACGCTCAGCCCCACCCAGCACACCGCCGTGCCGAAGATGCCGGGGTCGGTCAGCAGCAGGTCTTCCGGAGCGCCGCCCTGGCGCTTGACGCGCACGAGGTACAGGTAGCGAAAGATGCCGTACACCACCACCGGGATCGTCAGCATCATCGAGTGGTCACGCGGGAGGTTCTCCGCCGAGAACGTGTACAGCGAGTAGGCCATAATCGTCACGGACGCCACGATCAGGATCAATTGGTCGACAAGTTCAAGGCTATACTGTTCGAGGTTCTTTCGATGGCCAGCGGCTCCGCTCGCGAGCAGCTCCAGCTCGTTGCGGCGCTTGCCGAGGGCCAGGAACAATGACGCCAGCACGGTGCAGAAGTAGAGCCACGGCGAGACCGGCACCCCGATGACCACGGCGCCCGCGACGGCACGAAGGACGAATCCGGCTGAGATGCCGAATACGTCGATCAGCACCAGGTGCTTCAGCCAGATGCTGTAGGTGACCGTCAGCAACATGTAGAGCGAGGCGACCAGCGCAAACGAGGTTCCGAGGGCCACGGCGAGGCCCAGGCCGGCCACGCCGAGCACCAGTCCCAACGCCACGGCCAGCGCCGGCGGCACCTGCCCCGACGCGATCGGCCGGTGCCGCTTGTGCGGGTGCAGCCGGTCCGCCGCGACATCCCGCAAGTCGTTCCAGATGTAGCCCGCGCTCGACAGTGCGCAGAACACCACGAACGCCAGGGCGACCCGGCTGAGCATCCCAGGATTGAGCAGGTTGTAGGTGAAGACCAGCCCGGCAAAGACCAGCAGGTTCTTGGCCCACTGTTTTGGCCGCAGCGCGCGGACGAGTGCGAGCCCTCGTCTGCCCGGTGACGGCGGGACATGCGGCGCCGGGCTGCCGGCCGACCCTGCCTCGTCGCTCACCCCTGCCGCGCGTGCCACGTCTGCCTGTTCACGGATTGCGTTCCTCCGGCGCGTGGCGCCCCAGCCATGATAGGAGCGTCTCAACCGGGGCCGCAACGCACCGACGTACGAACGGCGCGGGACGCGACGGCCGGCGTCGCCTTGCGCGGGTGGGCTGCGCTCACGAACTGGCTCGCGCAGCGCGCCGCGCCCTACGTGCCGGGCCAGCTCCGGCAGCGCTGCCACTGGCCGATGTTCGCCCTGTTCCTCCTGTCACTCCTGGTCCGCCTGCCGTTCGTGTCGAACGCCCTCGTCAACTGGGATGCCGTCCAGTTCGCGCTGGCGACGCGCTCGTTTGACATCGCGCGGCACCAGCCGCATCCGCCGGGGTACATCCTCTACATCGGGTGGGGGCGGATGCTCACCTGGCTGACCGGCGACGCGAACATGGCGTTCGTGCTGACGAGTGTCTTCGCCAGCAGCCTCGCGGTGGCGATGCTCTACGTGCTTGGCCGCGACCTGTTCGGGGCGCGGACCGCCCTGGTGGCCGCCGTGCTCTTCGCGATCTCACCGCTGGTCTGGTACTACAGCATCGTCGCGCTGACCTACGCCGTCGAGACGTTCTTTCTCCTGCTGGTCGTGTGGCTGTGCTGGCGGGCGCTGGTCCGGCCGGCCGTTCGCCCGGTCGTGCTGGCTGCCCTGATCCTCGGGTTGGCGGGTGGGGTGCGCCAGTCCACGCTGGTGCTGCTGCTGCCGCTGTGGCTCTACGTCGGCTGGCGGGCCGGCCGCCCGGCGCTCGTCCGAGGCATCGCGACGCTGGCGCTGACCTGTCTGGCGTGGTTCGTCCCGCTGATCTGGCTGGCTGGCGGGCCGCTGGAGTACCTCAAGGACGGCCTCTCGCTGCTCGGGTTCGTCGGCAGCAAGACCTCGGTGATCTCGGGCGGGCTTGGCGCGGTGGCGAACAACCTGGGGCAGGTCGCGGGCGGACTGCTGGTGGGCCTGAACCTCGGCATCCTGCTGCCGTTGCTGGCCGTCTGGCGGCGCGGTGCGCTCCGGCCCCGCCTGACGCTGCTGCACTGGACGATGCTCTGTCTGTGGGCTGGCCCGGCCCTGGCGACATTCGTGCTGGGGCACATCGGGCAGGTCGGCTACCTGTTGCTGATCCTGCCGGCGGCCTGCCTGCTGCTGGCGCTGTACGTCGAGGCCGCCGGTCACGGGCTGGCCCGCCGGCTGCGCCTCTCGCCGACCGGCGCGACAGCGGTCATCGTCGGGGTGCTGACGGTTGGCAACGTGGTGACGGTCGCGCTGGCCCCGCAGACGGCTCACGCTGTCCTCGGCGATCCGGTGGCCGCCTCGATGGTCGACGTGCGTGACAATGACCGCTTCTGGGAGGAGGTTCCGGCCTTCCTGGATCGGTTCACGCCACAGGAAGCCATCGTGCTGGCGGAGGCCAGCCCCTGGGGCAGCTTCCGCCACGCCGGCTACTACCTGACTGGCTATCGCGTCTACGGGCTGGGCAACGACCGCTTCGGGCATTTCGGCTGGCTGTACGAATCGTACGGCGGCCTGACGGACTACTCGCTGGAGGGCCGAGCGCGGCGCATCATGCCGCGTCCGACGGCCGCGCGCTACGCCATCGTGCTCGATCCGAAGATCGTGCGGACCATCGTGCAGGAAGCGCCGACCGTTGAGGTGCTGGCGACCGGCTACCGCTCGATCTGGGTCGTGGACCTGGCCGGGGTGGACAGCCTGACGTTCCAGCATGGCCGCACGTTCCTGCACGGCGCGGTGCTGCCCAGCCGCGAGGAGATCCCGTTCACGCTGCGCGATCTGCGGGTTGACGACATCCGCTAGGGAATCAGCCGCTTCCGGAAGTAGTGGCGGCTGTGGCCGCGCGGCCACCCTTGCTCGACGTGGTACTCCTGGTACCCGACGCGTTTGTAGAAACCCGGGGCCTGGTAGTCGAAGGTGCGGAGGTGGGCCACCTCGCAGTTGCGCCGGATGCCCTCGGCCTCTGCCGCCTCGATCAGCTGCCGGCCGTACCCCTCGCCCCGGAAATCTTCGTGCACCCAGAGCGTCGAGATGTCGAGCACGCCATCCCAGAACCGGCCAGACAGCCCGCCGACGACCCGACCGGCCTCGTCGTAGAGGAAGATGGCCAACGGCTCGAACGGCGCGATACCGGCCGACGCGAAGGCGTGGCCGGTCAGGCCCTCTTCCAGCAGTCGGAGATCAGCAGAGCGCGGCATCGGGTCGATCTCGATGGTGAAGGCCATGCCGGCGCACCTCCGCTGCGATTGTATCGTCCTGGCGCGGGCAGCCCCGCGTCCCTACTCCGGTGTGCTGCCCGCGGCAACCTCGGCCGGTTCCGGTGGTGCTGCCGATGGCAGGGCGGCCGGGGCGTCCGCGCGCAGCCGCGCCAGCAGGTCGGGGGTCCGCAGCCGCCGCTCGGTGTGCCGTTCCAGCAGATCGCGCAACGTCCGCTCGACCTCCCGGATGGTCTGCTCGGGGACGCGGAAGTGGACGCTCCCGGGCAGGCCCGCCCGCTGAAGGTTTCGCAGCACCTTGAGCACATCCGAGTGGATCGGGCGGCTGCTTGGCTCGGATGGGCCGCAGCGCGGGCAAAGCGCCCCGCCGACCATCGCGCTGAACGCGTTCTGGCCGGGCTGTAGCTCCTGGTCGCACCCGACGCAGGTCATCAGCACCGGACGGAATCCGGTCACGTCGAGCAGCCGCAACTGGTAGTGCGCCGCCAGCAGCCGGGGATCGTCAGTGGTCTCCAGTGCGTGGAAGGTCGCCACCAGCAGGTCGAACAGCTCCGGCTGCTCGACGGCCTCTTCGGTCAGCGCGTCGGCGGTCTCGGCGATCAGGTACGCCGTGGAGGTCCGCGTCAGATCCTCGCGGACGCGGCGGAAGGCGTTGCGGGTCTCGGCCTGGGTGACCACGTCCAGGTTCGCGCCCTTCGCCAGCTGCAGCTCGACGTCCGTGAACAGCTCCAGGTGGCCGGCCGAGCGGCTGCTGAGCCGCCTGATCCCCTTGGCGACCACGGGCAGCTTGCCGCGCTCGCGCGTCAGCAGCACCAGCACGCGGTCGGCCTCGCCAAAATCGACGCGTCGCAGCACGATGGCCTCGACGCGATAGGTCCGTGGTCGTGGCATGCCGGGCTCCTCTCCGCCGAAGCGCCCTCGGACGCGGGGAACGGCCGGGCGGCACCATGCCGGCCGGCTCCGCTGCGCTACATGCCGGGAATCAGCGACACCACCATCTCGCCGCGCTCTGGCGCGATCTCCAGTACGTGCTGCTTCACGGCGGGAATCAACCGCTCGCCGCCGGTCGCGCCTTTGACCACGTATACGTCGTTCGCGCCGGTCTCAAGGATCTCGGCGACTGTTCCGATCGGCTCACCTTCGGCGGTGACCACCCGCAGACCGATGATCTGATGCCAGTAGAACCGGCCACGCGGCAGGCGCCACGATTCGCTCTCCGGCACCTGGACGAGCCAGCCGCGCAGCGCGTCGGCCTCGTCGCGGTCGGTCAGGCCTTCGAGCTTGAGGATGACCTCCGGGAAGCCTCGGTGCTGGGCCAGCCTCGCCTGCGTGACGTCATACGGCTTCGGGGCGACCTCGGCGAGCGGCTCCATCCGGCCCGGGCCGCGTGGGGCCGACAGGTAGACACGTGGCGTCCGACGAAAGCGCTGCGGGAACTCGGTGATGATCTCGCAGGCCAGCTCACCCTGGGTGCCATGCGCCCGCACGACCCGCGCCACGATCAGGAAGACCTCGTCGGCGGAGGACGGCGGCAAGCCGGGCGCGGGCTCCGCGGCGGCGATACCGGTCTCCGACGCTGGCGGCGCGTCTGCTGGCGTAAGCTGGTCGCTGTCGGCCGCCATGCCGGAATCCTGGGTGTCAGTCAGCGAGCGTCAGACGACGTCGACGTCAACGCGCGTGCCGGCCCGCGTGGCAGCTGCCTTGACGACGGACCGAATCGAGCGGATCACCTTGCCCTGACGGCCGATGATCTTGCCCACGTCGTCCTCGGCGACGGTCACTTCGTAGACGGTCATGCGGCCAGCATCGACCTCCTCGACCTGGACGGCGTCGGGGTCGGACACGAGCGACTTGGTGAGGTACTCGACTAGCTCACGCATGGAGGAAGCTCGCCTCGGGAGTGTGGCCTTGGGGCGGCACGGTGGGCACGAGCGCGTCGTCGCGCGGGGGCGGGGAGAGCGCCGACACCGAGACTACTCGGCGTCGGCCTCAGCGGCCTTGTCGTCGCCGTCGGCAGCATCGCCGGCGTCGGCAGTCGCCTTGGCGGCGTAGACCGGCGCTTCAACCAGACCCTCGCGGGCCATCAGCTTGACGACGCGCTCGGTGGGCTGGGCGCCAACGCTGATCCAGTGCTTGGCGCGGTCGCCATCGATCTTGACGGTCGCCGGCTCGGTCAGCGGATCGTACATCCCGATGATCTCGACGTATTTGCCGTCGCGCGGCGCCGTGGACTCGGCGACCACGATGCGATAGCTGGGCTTCTTGCGGGCGCCAGTCCGGCGCAACCTGATCTTGAGCACGCGTCTCCTCGCCTGACCTTCTCTCGAAGATGCTGTTCGTTCTGGTTGGTTCGTTCACACAGGTGACCTGAAATCTTACCGTCCGGCACTGCCCCCCCGCCACCGACGCGAGCAGATGTCCAGGGGGATTGCATGTTGATGTCGTCGTGCCGCCGCGTCGGGGCTTGAAAGCCCCGCCTACGATCCTGCAGTCGCTGCGCGACGCTCCAGTCGCACCAGTGCCGGCCGTTCCCGACGGCCGTCGCGCAGCGAC
>JADZEM010000160.1 GCA_020850535.1 Chloroflexota bacterium | reverse complement strand
GTCGCTGCGCGACGGCCGTCGGGAACGGCCGGCACTGGTGCGACTGGCGCGTCGCGCAGCGACTGCAGGATGGTAGGCGGGGCTTTCAAGCCCCGACGCGGCGGCACGACGACATCAACATGCAATCGCCCCGGTAGGCGGCGGCCCGGCATGGCGGCGGGGCAGGCCCTGCCGCTACCGTACCCCTAACCTACGCCCAGGGGGCGGTTTCAGGGGCTCGTGATGGATCTCAGCGTGCTTGGTTTCACCTCTGCTCTGGATCTGGCTGCCAGCATTCGCCGCAAAGAGCTTTCGCCCGTCGAGGTGATCGACGGCGTCCTCGCCCGCATCGCGCAGCTTGACCCTGCCCTCAACGCCTTCTCGCAGGTGCTGGCGGCTGATGCCCGCGCCGCCGCGCAGCGCGCCGAGGCCGCCGTGCAGCGCGGCGACGACCTCGGGCCGCTCCACGGGGTGCCGGTCGGCGTCAAGGATCAGATGAACGTGACCGGCGCCAAAGTCACGTTCGGGACGCACCTGTTGGCCGACTACGTCGCCACGGAAGATGCGCCGGTCGTGGCGAACCTCCGCAAGGCCGGGGCTGTCGTCGTCGGCATGACGACGATGCCCGAGTTCGGGTGGAACGGCATCAGCTGGAGCCCGCTCTACGGCATGACCCGCAACCCCTGGAACCTGGAGCGGTCGGCGTCCGGGTCCAGCTCCGGCAGCGGTGCGGCGGTGGCGGCTGGCATCGTCCCGCTGGCCGTCGGGTCGGACGGCGCGGGGTCGATCCGGATGCCGGCCAGCTTCTGCGGCATCGTGGGCCTCAAGCCGACCTATGGGCGGGTCGCGATGTTCCCGGTCTCGGTGAGCGAGCTGGTCACCCACTACGGTCCGATGACGCGGACCGTCCGCGACAATGCCGCGATGCTCAGCGCCATCGCCGGCCCGGACCTGCGCGACCCGCACTGCCTGCCGGCCAGCAACGAGGACTACCTGGCGTCGTGCGAGGGCGGCGTCCGGGGACTCAGGATCGCGTTCAGCCCGGATCTCGGCTACGCGAAGGTGAACCCCGAGGTGGCGGCCGTGGTCGCGGCGTCCGTCACGCGTTTCGAGGAGCTTGGCGCAACGGTGGTGCAGGCGAACCCCGGCTTCTCCGATCCGATCTGGGCTGCCGACCAGTACCTCTGGGCCGGCGCGGCCAACCGGGCCTACGACCGCCTGGACGAGATGCGCGACAAGATGGACCCGGGCTTCGTGCAGGCCGTCGAGCTGCTGTCAACGCGGACCCTGTTCGACGGCAGCAAGGCTCGCCTTGTGCGGTTGGACCTTGCTGCCACGATGGGCCGCTTCTTCGGGCAGTACGACTTGCTGGTGACCCCGACGATGGCGGATCTGCCGTTCGGGCTGGACCGGTCTGCGCCGGAGTACGGACCGTCGCTCGGCTGGACGCCGTTCACCTACCCGTTCAACCTGACCGGCGAGCCGGCGATCACGGTGCCGGCCGGCCTCAGCGCTGATGGGCTGCCCATCGGGATGCAGATCGTGGGGCCGCGCTTCTCCGAGGGGCGGGTGCTGCGGGCGGCCGCCGCGTTCGAGGCGGCTCAGCCGTGGGCTGACCGCCGGCCGCCGACATCGTAGGGCAAAGATGCGGCCCTCACCCCCCTGCCGCCTCCGGGGTGTGGGCCTGCCGGCAGCGCTCGAACGCCTCCAGCGCCCGGTTGATGAAGCGATCGGTGCTGCCGAGATAGGCGAGCGGATCGAGCGCGGCGCGGATCTCGTCGGCTGACAGCGGGCCGGCGATCTTCTCGTCGGCCAGCGCGACGGCCTCCAGATCGTCCGCCTGCCTGACGGCTCGCTGGCAGGCCGCCTGCACGGCATGGTGGGCCTCGGCCTTGCCGATCCGCCCCGCGAGCGCCATCGAGAGCGATTCGGCCATCAGCAGGCCGCGTGTGACGCCGAGATTGTCCAGCATCCGGTCGGCGTGGACTTCGAGACCGGCCAGCGAGAGCCTGACCCGTTCGACGGCCCCGGCCGCGTAGCCGAACAGCTCGGGGAGGGCCGCCCACTCCGATTGCCACCCGCCGATCGCCCGTTCGTGCTCCTGCATCAGCGAGGCCGAGATCACGGGGACCAGCCCGAGCGCCAGCCGCGCTGCCGCCACAGCGGCCACCGTATCGACCGGATTGCGCTTGTGCGGGAGCGTCGAGGAGCCGCCCTTGCCGGGCGCGCTGCCCTCAGCCACCTCGCCCAGCTCGGTCTGGCTGAGCAGCAGGATGTCCTGGGCGATCTTGCCGACGGCCCCCGCCACGATCCCGACGCCGGCCGCCACTTCTACGATCCGGTCGCGCTCGGCGTGCCAGGGCAGGTCCGGGGTCGGCAGACGCAGCTCGTCGCCCAGGATCTCGGCCACCAGCGCGCCATCCTCTCCCAGCGAGGCCAGCGTTCCGGCCGCCCCGCCGAACTGGAGCGCCAGCGTCTCCTGCTGGAGTCTGCGTAGCTTCTCGATCTGACGGGTGGCCACCGTCAGCCAGCGGGCGGCCCGCAGCCCAAAGGTGATGGGCAGGGCCTGCTGGAGCAGCGTGCGGCCGGCCATCGGCGTCCCTCGGTGCCGCTCGGCGAGGCCGGCGGCGCTCGCGCCGATCTCCAGGAGCCCGTCGATCAGCAGGCCCAGGCCGTCGCGGATCTGGAGCATCAGCGCCGTGTCGATGACGTCCTGGCTGGTGGCGCCCCAGTGGACGTAGCGCGACGCCTCCCCGCCAACCTTCGCCGTCAGGGCTTTCGCCAGCGGGATCGCCAGCGTGCCGGCCGTGGCCGTCTCACGCAGCAGGGCTGGCACGTCGAACAGCTCGACGCGGCAGGCTGCTGCGATCTGCTCGGCGGCCTCGGGCGGGATCACGCCGGCCCGGGCTTCGGCCCGGGCCAGCCCCGCCTCGAAGTCGAGCATGCGCTGGACGTGGCCCTCCCCGGAGAAGAGGGCCAGCATCGGGGGCGTGGAGTAGAGGACCGCACCGAGATCGTTCATGCTAGATGTTGAAGTAGACGATCTCGCCGGGGCCCTGGAGGATGATGTCCAGCCGGTAGACGGTCCTTCCGCCCTCCTCCGACCGTGCGGCGATCAGCGTCTGCCGGCGCTCGGACGGGACCAGCGCGAGGATCGGGTCCGCCGCGTTGGCATCCTCGTCCCCGAAGTACAGGCGTGTCTGGGCGTGGTTGAGCATGCCGCGCGCGTGGATCGTCACCGAGAGGTGCGGCGCCTGCATCGTCCCGCCGTCGAACGGCACCGGACCGGGCTTGACGGTCTCGAACCAGTACAGGCCGGTGTCGTCCGTGCCGGAGCGTCCCCAGCCAGTGAACTCGGGATCGAGCGGCAGCTCGCGGGTGTCGCGCGGGTGGTTGAACCGTCCGTGCGCATTCGCCTGCCAGATCTCGATCATGGCGTCCGGCACCGGCGCGCCTGCGCCGTCGAGCACGCGGCCCTCAACGCGGATCCGCTCGCCCTCGGTCCCGTCCGTGGTGAGGGTGTTCAGCGGATCGCGCAGCAGGGCCGGCGCGAAGAACGGCCCGACTGTCTGGGTGGGAGTCACGCCGAGCGTGGGCACCTCGCGCGCCCCGGAAGCCGTCGACGAGCCGCTCATGCGGGATCCTCCAGCGGGGCCGGCCACTTCTCATCGAATGGCGTGGCCTCCGGGCCGTGCAGCACGATGTCCCAGCGATACCCGAGCGCCCACTCTTCCTCGGTGACGTTGTGGTCGTAGGCGGCGACCATCCGCTGCCGGGCGGCGTCGTTCGGGACGCCGTGGAAGATCGGGTCCAGCGAGAACATCGGATCGTCCGGGAAGTACATCTGAGTCACCAGCCGCGACACCAGCGACCGCCCGAACAGCGAGAAGTGGATGTGGGCCGGCCGCCAGGCGTTCGGGTGGTTCTTCCAGGGGTAGAGGCCGGGGCGAACGGTCAGGAAGCGGTAGACGCCGTTCGCATCGGTCAGGGTGCGCCCGATGCCGAGGAAGTTTGGATCGAGCCGGCCGGGCCACTGGTCGTTCTTGTGGATGTAGCGGCCGGAGGCGTTGGCCTGCCAGATCTCCAGCAGCGTGTTCGGGATCGGGCGGCCCCGTGCGTCGAGCACACGTCCCGTCACGATGATCCGCTGGCCGATGGCCTCGCCGCCGGTGCCGGAGTTCGTGGTCATGTCGGCATCCTCGGGCGTCACCCGGCTCATGACCGGCCCCGGCCCGGTCAGCTCGGAGAGCGTGAGCGGCACCTCGACCAGCGGCAACGTCGGTGCGCGCAGCCTGGTCGATTGGTAGGCGGCGTAGAGGTACGGCGGGAAGACCTCGCGGTCCCCGCGCACGATCTGACCGATGGTCGTCGTGAGGGTCGTCATGGTCAGGCGCTCCATCCTGGCACTATGGCCGCGGCGCCGATGCCGCGGTCCGGGTCACATGGTGGGGTCGAGGGGCAAGGTCTCGCGGCGGCGTCGGGGCGTCACGGGGTTAGCTGGTGGGGTCTGGGGGCGGGGTGGCGGCTGGCGTGCTGTCCAGGAGGTCATCTGGCACGTCGAGGATCGTCTTGGCGAGCGCGAACGCCCGGTTGGCGGCCGGCACGCCGGCGTAGACGGCGACGTGCATCAGCACTTCGGCGATCTCGCGCGGGTCAACGCCGATGTTCTTGCTGGCGCGGAAGTGCAGCTCCAGCTCCTCGGAGCGGCCCAGGCCGGCCAGCAGCGCGATGGTCACCAGGCTGCGCGTGCGCCGGTCGAGGTCCGGGCGGGTCCAGACCATGCCCCAGGCGGTCTCGGTGATGTAGTGCTGGAAGTCACGGTCCAGCGAAGTCTGTCGGGCGGTTGCCCGTGCAACGTGCTCGGCGCCGAGCACCTCGGTTCGGACCTGGAGTCCTGCTTCGTAGCGGGATGCCGATGCGTCGTCAGCCATCGTCAACCTCAGCGTTGGTGCACGTCCTGAAAGGTACTCCCTCGCGGGGGCCGGATGCTCGCCGGGGGCGCCGCACACCAGGGCAATCGCATGATGAGTGCGTCGTGCAGCGTCGTCGGGGCTTTCAAGCTCTGACCGCTCGTTTGACGGCGTTTTGGGAACACCAACGAACAGGCAAGCGCTCTGACCGCGGCGGGCCGATGGGGGCAGGGGATACTCGGCCCGGGCTACGCTTCTCCGCGCAGGAGGTGCAGGGATGGCAGCAAGCAGGACATCGCTCGGCCCGCGCGACGCCGTCATCGTTGGGTACGTGCGGACGCCGTTCGGTCGGCACGGCGGCGCCCTGGCCAGACTCCGACCGGACAGCATGGCCGCGCAGGCGATCTCGGCGCTGGTGCAGCGGACCGGCATCGATCCATCCACCGTGGACGACGTCATCATGGGCTGCGCCAACCAGGCGGGCGAGGACAACCGGAACGTCGCGCGGATGGCGCTGCTGCTGGCCGGTCTCCCCATCGAGGCGCCCGGCCAGACCGTTAACCGGCTGTGCGGCTCCGGCCTTCAGGCCGTCAACGCGGCGGCGCAGGCGATCTGGAGCAACCAGGGCGACCTGTTCATTGCCGGCGGCGTCGAGAGCATGACCCGCGCCCCCATCGTGATGCTGAAGGCCGACGCGGCCTACGTGCGCGGCGTCCCCGAGATGGCCGATTCGACGCTCGGCTGGCGGTTCCCGCATCCGCGGCTCGAGGCCAGCGGGCACACCTGCTCCCTGGGCGAGACGGCCGAGAACGTGGCCGAGCGCCGGGCTGTCTCCCGCGCCGACCAGGACCAGTTTGCGCTGCTCAGCCAGCAGAAGGCCGCCCGCGCGATGGCGAACGGCACGCTGGCGCAGGAGATCGTGGCGACGACGGTCCCAGGCGGCCGGCGCGGCGAGAGCGTGACCGTCGAGCAGGACGAACACCCTCGCCCAGACACTACCCTGGAGGGGCTGGCGAAGCTGCGGCCGGCCTTCGCGAAAGACGGCTCCGTCACGGCCGGCAATGCGTCGGGCCTGAACGATGGCGCGGCGGCGCTGCTGGTCACCTCCGCCGAGCGCGCCCGCGACCTCGGCCTGCAGCCGCTGGCGCGGATCGTCAGCACGGCTGTCGCTGGCGTCCGCCCGGACGAGATGGGCCTCGGGCCGATCCCATCGTCGGCGCTGGCCCTCAAGCGGGCCGGCCTCGCCGCGTCAGACCTGGAGCTGGTCGAGGCGAACGAGGCGTTCGCCAGCCAGGTCGTCGCGTCGCTCAACGAGCTGGGCCTGGACTGGCGAGACGAGCGGCGCGTCAACCCGAACGGCGGCGCAATCGCGCTGGGGCACCCACTGGGGGCGTCTGGCGCGCGGCTGGCCGGCACGGCGACGCTGGAGCTGGGACGGCGCGGCGGAGGCTACGCCCTGGTGACGATGTGCATCGGGGTGGGGCAGGGGATCGCGACGATCATCGAGGGCGTGGCCTGACGGGGGGCGTGATCCACGACCAGCGCCTGTCGGATGTACTAGACTAGGCGCCAACACTCGCCAGACAGGCTCAGCGACGGAGGACGACGATGCCACTGATTACCGTGCACATGTTCGAGGGGCGAACGGTCGAGCAGAAGCGCGAGCTGGTTGCGGCCATCACCGAGGCGGTGGTCCGCATCGCCAAGACCACCCCGGAGGCGACCGAGGTCATCATCACCGACGTGCCGAAGCACAACTGGGCGCACGCTGGCAAGCTCGCGTCGGACTAGCTCCAGGATGCAGTAACGCTCCAGGTGGCAATCAGTGCAACCTGGAGCGTATCAATCTGCGCGGGGTGGCACGAAATCCGGCGGGCGACGCTAGCGCAGCACCCGGCGGTGGCGTGGTGTGAGGCCATCCTGCGTCAGCACCGTTGGCCGGGTGGCCCACAGCGCGCTGACGACGAACGTGGCGACCAGTCCTGAAAAGCCCGAGATCAGCATTGCGAAGTCCATGGCTCAGCGATCCTTCGCGGCGCTCCGTGTGGCCCGGAGCTGCTCCCTTAGTAGGTCAAACGCAGACTGCATGCCATCCAGGGACAGTCTTTCGGACCGGTTGGCAGCGCCCCAACCGGCCGGAACCGCCCATCCAGATGGCCGGCGGCGATGCGCCGCAAGTGGTACGCACATTGCGCTTCAATGTCCTATAGAGGGGAAGAGTGGCGGTGAACGAAGCAGAATGGGCGCATGCTGAGCGGTTGGCCGAGCTGCTGCTCGAACAACTCGAAGCGCTACGACTGTCGGAGCATGCGGAGGCCGTCATCCTGACCGCCGTGGCGCGGCGGCTCGTGCGGCGGATGGTCGAGCTGACCGAGGTTATCGAGAGCGAGGCGCGCGAGCTGAACGATCTCAGCGCGCTCCAGATGGCCACGGCCGTGCAGGCGCTCGGCCCGGCCATCGACCAGGCGCTGGATCAGGTCGAGTCGCATGGGCGGTTCGGCCTGATGCCGGCCCGCGCGCCGATGCGCCTGCCCCCGCCGCCCCACGCACCCCGCGAAGGCGAGGCGACCGGCACGGACGATCCCCCGCCACCCCGGCGGCTGTATCCGCCGGGGACGCGCCCCCGCCGTCCCCACTTTCCCACCTAGCGCCAGGACGGCTGCCTGGTCGTTCGCGCTCCCAGGGCGCAACGGCATGAGCGGTCGGGGCATGAAAGCCCCGACGAGGCCCGGGGCCATCGTTCGGTGAGACGTCGAGCAGCCGGACGGCGCGACAGGTTACAACCGCGTCACGCTGGCGTGGCGTTCCGGGCTCACTGACGGTTTCCCGATGTATACGGGAATTCCCTCGCGGAAATCCGCGTTGCATCGGTCACCGAAATCCGTCACCGTTCGGGCGTGGATCGTGCTGGTGCATTGCGGCCAGAGCATGGTCGAGTATACTTCTCAGGTTGCGCTGTGTCGGCCGACACTCGGATTTGGACGGCCGCGTGGCGCACTTTTTGCCTTGCCAGCCGACGCCTGGTGGCCGTCGCCGCCGGCCTTTGAGGTGTGATTCGATGGCCGTCTATCAGTCTGAAGACCGACAACGTATGCGACGCCTTCGTGCAGAGAAGGCGATTCAGCTCGCGATGCAGAACAAGTGGCAGGAGGCTGCCGATCTGAACCGGCAGATCCTGGAGCAGTTCCCGGACGATGTCGATACCCTGAACCGGCTCGGCAAGGCGTTGATGGAGCTCGGGCAGTATGCCGACGCCCGCGATCAGTACGCGAAGTCGACGAAGATCGATCCGAGCAACGGCATCGCGGCGAAGAACCTTGTCCGCTTGACGAAGCTGGCCGAAGATGTGGCCTCGGCGCCGGTGGTGGCGGTGTCCCACTCCCGGACCGTCGATCCGAGCCTCTTCATCGAGGAGAGCGGCAAGACGGCGGTGACCGACCTGGTTGACGTCGCGCCGTTCCAGCGGATCGCCACGCTGACGGCCGGCGACAAGCTGTCCGTGGTGGTGGACAGCGGCGTCGTGCGGCTGATCGCCGAAGGCGACGTGCTGGTCGGCCAGCTTGAGCCGAAGATCGCACAGCGGGTGCTGCGGCTGGTGACGGCCGGCAACCGCTACGGCGCTACCATCACGTCGATCGACGAGCACCACGTGCGGATCATCATCCGTGAGGAGTTCCGCCACCCGAGCATGCGCTCGCGGCCGTCCTTCCCGACGCAGGCGGCGCTGGTGCGGCCCGACACCCGTGACAGCGTCTTCCGGCCGGACATGGACGACGAGGACGACGACTCGATGGATGACGGCGATGTCGATACGGAGACGGTCGACGTCGCGGATGGAGACGGCGAGGCGGGCAACAGCGCCGACGAGCACGACTCGGACGAGGACTCGTAGGAGACGGGTGTCAGGCGTCAGGAAACGGTGGGCGACACGCACCTACCCTTGTCGTCCTGGGCGCAGCGAAGGATCTCACCCGCTGACCGTCAAGCTCGCGTCAGCGGGTGAGGTCCTTCGCTGCACTCAGGATGACAATTGCTGCTTGCACGCTTACAACAGAATCGACGGCCTGACGCCTCGCTACACCGCCCGCAACTCGGCGGCGGACGGGTGCAGCGCCACCTTCAGCACCTCGTCCATCATCTCGACCGGCACGAACGTCAGCTCGTTGCGGGCATCCTCAGGCACCTCGTCCAGGTCTTTTAGGTTCTGGCGCGGCAGCACGAACGTCTTGATGCCGGCGCGGTGTGCGGCCACCACCTTCTCGCGGATGCCGCCCACCGGCAGTACCCGCCCGCGCAGCGTGATCTCGCCGGTCATCGCCACCTCGCGGTGGGATGGCCGCCGCGTCAGGCCTGACACGAGCGCCGTCGCCATCGTGATGCCGGCCGAGGGGCCGTCCTTCGGGATCGCGCCGGCTGGCACGTGGATGTGCACGTCCATCGTCTCGTAGAAGCGGGGTGCCAACCCCAGCTCGGTGGCGCGGACGCGGGCGTAGCTCAGGGCGGCGATGGCCGACTCCTTCATGACGTCGCCGAGCTGCCCGGTGGTGACGAGCTGGCCCTTGCCCTCCAGCAGCGAGACCTCGACGGTCATCACGTCGCCGCCGGCCGGCGTCCACGAGACGCCCGTCGCGATGCCGGTCTCGTCGCGCTCCTCGGCCAGGTTGCGGGTGTACCGCTTCGGCCCGAGCAGCTCCTCCAGGTTCTTGAGCGAGACCGTTGTGCGGCGGGTGTCGCCCGTCGCCACCTTGCGGGCCACCTTCCGGCAGATCGTGCTGATCTGGCGTTCGAGGTTCCGGACGCCGGCCTCGTGGGTGTACTCGCGGATGATGTGGCGCAGCGCTTCCTCGGTGAAGCGGAGCTGATTGCCGCTCAGGCCGTGCTCGCGGGTCTGGCGCGGCACCAGGAACCGCCGCGCGATCTCGTGCTTCTCGTCCTCGACGTACCCAGGCAGCTCGATCACCTCCATGCGGTCGCGCAGGGCCGGCGGGACCGGATCGAGGATGTTTGCCGTCGTGACGAACATCACCTTCGAGAGATCGTAGGGCACGTCCAGGTAGTGGTCCGAGAACGAGCCGTTCTGCTCCGGGTCCAGGACTTCGAGCAGCGCCGCCGAAGGGTCGCCGCGAAAGTCGGAGCCGAGCTTGTCGATCTCGTCCAGCATGAAGACGGGGTTGATGGTGCTGGCCTGCCGCATCGTCTGGAGCACGCGGCCGGGCAGCGCGCCGATGTAGGTGCGGCGGTGGCCGCGGATCTCGGCCTCGTCGCGGACGCCGCCCAGGGAGACCCGCACGAACTTCCGCCCGATGGCCTCGGCAATCGCCTTCCCGAGGCTGGTCTTGCCAACCCCCGGCGGCCCCACGAAGCAGAGGACCGGGCTCCGCATCTTATCGGCCGCCAGCTTGCGGACGGCCATGAACTCCAGGATGCGCTCTTTGACGCGCTGCAGGCCGTAGTGGTGCTGATCGAGCACGCGGGCCGCCCGATCGATGTCGAGCTGATCCTCGGTGGCCTTCGACCAGGGCAGGCCAGCCAGCCACTCCAGGTAGCTGCGGACCATGCCTACTTCTGGAGACATCGTCGGCATCATCGCCAGGCGCTCAAGCTCCTCGTCAGCCTTGGTGCGGACCTCCTCGGGCAGGCCGGCCGCGTCGAGCTTCTCGCGCAGCTTCGCGACCTCGCGGCCCTGGGCGTCGGTCTCGCCCAACTCCTTCTGGATCGCCTTGAGCTGCTCCCGCAGGAAGTACTCGCGCTGGTTCTTGTCGACCTCGGACTGCACCTGCGAGTGGATCTTGTTCTGCAGCTCCAGGACGTCCAGCTCGCGGGCCAGCAGCATGCTGGCCTTGTGCAGCCGCTCTACGGGATCGAGCGTTTCGAGGATCTCCTGGCGGTCCGCCACCGAGAGCTCGAGGTCCGAGACGACGAAGTCAGCCAGCCAGCCTGCCTGATCGATGTTGATGGCGGCGACGTAGTGATCGTCCGGAATCGAGCGGCTGAGCTTGACCACCTTCTCATACATGCCGATGACGGCACGGATCAGCGCGCTGGCCTCTTCGCCTTCCGCCTCTGGCTCCTCGATGGGGACTATCTGGAGCCTCAGGTACGGCTCGTCCGCCTCGATGCCGACAACGCGCACCCGCCGCTGCCCCTGGACCAGCGCCGAGGTCGAGCCGTCCGGCATCTTGAGCATGCGCCCGACGACCGCTTCCGTGCCGATGGTGTAAAGGTCGCCCTCCCCAGGCCGCTCGATCTCCGGGTCGCGCTGCGCCAGCACGACCAGCGTGCGCTCGCCGCCCATCGACTCCTCGATGGCGCGCAGGGAGCGGTCACGGTCGACGAAGAGCGGTGTCACGACGTGCGGGAACAGGACGGTATTCCGCACGGGGAGAATCGGCAGTACGAGCGCACGGGCGCTCGCCTTCCTTTTGCGACGCGGCATCAGCACGGGCTCCCAAGGGCGGGGCGATCTCTGACACGCTGCGCCCAGATGAGGCAGTATACCGTCCCCGGGGCGGCTCCGGACGCAGATTGTCTCAGGATTGCGTCAGAAACTCGATCTTACGTTGCGCTACGGCTCGCGTGGAAACGCCCGGAACGCTCGCAGCGGCGCGCCCTCGCCCGGCTCGCCGGGCAGCGGCGTCAGCCGGTAGCGCTTCTGTGCCATCGGCACCGTTTCGGCCCGCAGGATCAGCCGGCGAGAATCGCTGCCGCGCCGCCCAACTGGCAGGGCGTCGTCGTCAAGATCGACGGTGTCGAACTCCTGGCCGGTGACCGAGAAGGCGTAGCGCAGGTGCGAGAGCATCCGGCCGCCGGACATCGTCAGCAGGTCGTTGAGGTTTTCGTCCAGGTAGAGCCGCTCGCTGCGGGGACCACTGCCGGCGACGGCCTGGAGCACGGCGAGGTACGGCCCGTTGTGCTTGTCCACACGGCTGAGACGCTCGGTCTCGTACTCGCGGAAGGCCGATATCGAGCCGGCCGCCAGCACCAGCGGCGTGCCCAGGAGGACCGCCAGGCCGAGCCAACGGCCGACCTCCGAGAAGCGTCTGACGGTCGACAGCCACTCCGCGAGCCAGACCAGCCCGAGCGAGATCATCACCATGCCGAGCGGCAGGAGCGTGGCGTAGTGGCGCAGGCGTGGCACAATCGGCTCAAGGCGGCCGTTCAGCAGCGAGACGATCGCGATCACGGAGACCGTCACGGCGAGCGGCAGCCACGCGCCACGCCGGGCCGCGACCCACAGCCCGAGCAGCGCGAGTCCGACTCCGACGAAGACGTACGGCGACAGCAGCAATGATGGGTCGCCCTCGATCTCCGTCGTGCGGCTCCCCAGCACCAGGGCCTGTGACCGCAACAGCTCCAGCAGGCGGTCGCCCCAGGCCCAAAGCGTCCAGGCGTCCTCGCCGACGTACCGCTCGATGCGGTTGCCAGAGGTGCTGACCGTCCCTGCTCCGAACAGCAGGCTGTACGCGACGAGGTTGCCGACCATCAGCAGGGCGGCGGCGGCCGTCGCCAGCAGGAGCGGGATGCTCGGCCAGCCCACGCGGCTGGCCGAGCATCCCGCCCGGCGCACCTGCCCCAGCAGCGGCAGCACGACGGCCAGCGCCACGCCCGGGCCAACGGCCAGCGCTGACATGGCCGTCTGGAGTGCCAGCCCGAGCGCCGCGCCGCTCAACAGCAGGTCGCGATTCGAGCGGTGCGTGATGGCCCGGTGTGCCAGCCACAGCCCGAGCATCGTGAAGAGCGGCGTCAGCGAGTTCGAGTAGGCGATGCGGCTGCTGGTGGCGATGTGCGGGCCGGAGAAGACCAGCAAGAAGGCGGCGATCAGCCCGATCAGCCGGCCGCGCATCTGACTGCCCCCGCCCACCTGCCCGAGATCCCGTCCCAGGAGGTACGTCGGGATCACCGTCAGCACGCCGGCCGTCAGCACGACGAGTCGGCCAGCCTCGATCTTCGGCCCGACGACCATGAAGGCCAGGGCCACCAGATACGTGAACAGCGAGCCGATGTGCGGCGCATACCCCACCAGCGGCAGGCCGCCCTCTCGGAGCAGTCGCAGCCCGAGCACGACTTCCAGCGTCTCGTCGGAGAGGCGGGGAACGACCATCAGCCCGTCGAGCCTGATGGCCGCTGCAACGATCAGCAGGATGCCGATACCTGCGATCTCAAGGCGATTGGCGATGCGGGGTCCGATCCAGCTGCGCGCCTGAGCACGCCGGCGCGGGACAGCGAGGGTTGCGGCTCCGATCATCAACCTCCAGCCGGGGAACACGCGGCGGAGGCGGAGTGTACCGGAATGCCAGCCGGCCTGTCAGACATTTGGCAGACATGTGGGACGGCCCGGGCGAATCCGTGCCCGAGCCGCTCGGCTGCGCGCAGTTGACATGGTCGGCGCGAGACGTTGCCTGACCGACTCTGCAGCCGGTGAGCCACTCACCTTTCGTCAGAGGCTGACCGCCGCGTGAGGCGCGCCGCGCAGAGGGTGCGTGCGGCCGGCTGGGCCAGAAATCAGGGTCTTGACAAGACGCCAGAGCAGCGCGTAGCCTTGCCGCACGGTCGACCGTCGACTATGTCGTCAGACAGCATCGGCCGCCAGGGTGGTGGACAGTGACGTCCGAGACCGCTGTGCTCGACGAGGTTGCAGCCAGCATTGCCGTACGCGCGGCCGGCCTCCGCGACGAAGTCGTTGGGGCGATTGAGCGCGCCGTCTCCATCGGCGCGATCGCGCCCGGGCAGCGGCTTGTCGAGGCTGAGATCGCGCGGCAGATGGGCATCAGCAAGGCGCCCGTCCGCGAAGCGCTCCGCGAGCTTGAGCGCCTGGGGCTGGTGGTCAGCTACCCCCGGCGCGGCACCTTCGTCACCGAGATCACCCCGCTCGTCGTGAGCGAGGCGTTCAGCCTCCGCGCGGCGCTCGAAGTCTACGCTGGCAGACTGGCCATCCAACACTGGACCGAAAGCGACTTGCAGCAGATGGAGGCGCTCCTTGAGGAGGCGGATGCGACCCTCCACGACCAGCACGCGATCCTGCAGCGGGTCGAGCTGGACCTCTCGTTTCACGATCACCTGTTCCGGCTCAGCCGACACAAGCTGCTGCAGGAAGCGTGGACGAATCTCCGAGCCAAGATCCGCGTGCTGCTCGCGGCGACCGGTGTGCTCAGGGTGAGCGCAGCCGTCCCGAAACAGCCGCTCTCGTATCGACGCGGGCATGCCGCGCTGCTCGAGGCGCTGCGCTCGCGCGATCGGGACCGTCTCGAAGCCGAGACGATCCACCACCTTGCGGCCGGCGAGCAGATGCTGCTGGAGCACCTTGCCGACGACCGCGACGGCGGGCGGCCTGATGTGGCCGCGCTCGCCACCTGGTCAGCATCACGGCTGGCCCTGCCCACGGACCTCGACCACTCGCCATCAGGCGTCGTCGCCCCGAACGGGCGATCGTCCACCGTCGTTTCCGACGCGGCCCGAAACGGACCGGGCCGCACGCGTGCCACCCGCCGTCACTCGTAGTGGAGGGACTCCATCGTGGCTAGCACCCGGCGTTCGACTCGACGCGCGTTCCTCGTACAGACTGGCTTCGGCGCGGCCGGCATGGCGCTGCTGGCCGCCTGCGGGCAGCCCACGCCGCCGGCGGCCCCCGCGAAGCCGGCCGAGCCGGCCAAGCCCACTGAGGCCGCGAAGCCCGCTGAGGCGGCCAAGCCGGCCGCGCAGGCCCCGGCCCCGGCCGCCGCTGCCGCGCCGGCCAAGCCGGCTGAGGCTGCGAAGCCGGCGGCGGCTGCTCCGGCCGCTGCCGCCAAGCCGGCCGCCAACGCCCCGCTGCCGAAGTCGTACCTGCTGGACAAGCTGCCGGCCAACCTGACCGAAGCGCCCGCCCTTGCGGAGCAGGTCAAGGCCGGCAAGCTGCCCGCCCTCAAGGATCGCCTGCCCGAAGAGCCGGTTATCCTGGACCGCAAGGGCAAGTACGGCGGCGTGATGCGGACCGTCGGCAACTCCAAGGATCTCTTCATCTGGTCGCCGGTCAAGTACGGTGGCGCGATGCACGGCACGCCGCTGCGGCTGGCCCCGGACCTCGCGAACTGGGTGCCGAACGTCCTGAAGAACGTCGAGATGTCGAAGGACTTCAAGACCCTGACCGCGACGATGCGGAAGGGCATGAAGTGGTCGGACGGCCAGCCGCACACCGTCGCCGACTGGCAGTTCTGGTACGACCACGTCCTGACGGACAACGACGTCCACTCGGCGCTGCTCGGCCCGATCCGCCAGTACTTCACGGTGGGCGGTCAGTTGCTGAAGTTCGTCAAGGTGGACGACTACTCCTTCAAGTTCGAGTTCGCCGCGCCGATCCCCTCCTTCCCGCTGGTCAACTTCGCGCACGTGTTCGGCTTCTCGCACGACAACGCGGTGCCGGCGCACTACCTGAAGCAGTTCCATCTGAAGTACAACGACAAGGCGAACGAGCAGGCCAAGGCGGCCGGCTTCGAGTCCTGGGCGACGTGGTTCGTCTCGAAGAAGGAGCCGGACCAGAATCCCGAGGTGCCGCGCCTGGGTGCGTACGTCGTGGATCAGGTCTCGCCGCAGGCCGTCACCTACAAGCGCAACCCGTACTTCTGGATCGTGGACGCGGACGGCAAGCAGTTGCCGTACCTCGACGGCATGACGATGGAGCGCGTGGACGACGTCTCGGCCATCGAGGCGAAGGGCGTGGCCGGCAACTACGACTTCGTCTGCCTCGCGCTGACGATCAAGAACTTCAAGACCTACAAGGACGCCGAGGCGAAGGCCGGCTTCAAGACCTACACCTGGAAGAGCGGCAAGGGCGCCGAGATGCTCTTCAACTTCAACATGAACTACCCGGACGAGGCCTGGCAGAAGGTGTTCCGGGACGTTCGGTTCCGGCGGGCCATGTCCGTCGCGCTCAACCGCGAGGAGATGAACGAGGTCGTCTTCTTCGGGATGGGCACGCCGGCCCAGCTGACGGCGCACGCCACGTCGCGGGCGTACAAGCCGGAGTACGCGAAGGCCTACGCCCAGTACGACCCGGACATGGCGAACAAGCTGCTCGACGAGATCGGGTTGAAGATGGACCCGAGCACCAAGCTGCGCGCGCTGCCCGATGGCCGCCCGATGCAGATCGCGTTTGACTGGAACAACACCCAGTCCACGGCGCTGATGGAGATGGCCAGCGAGTACTGGCGGAAGGTCGGCGTGCAGGTCGATGCGAAGCCGGTGCTGCGGCCCGTCATCCGGCCAAAAATCGCCGCGAACCAGTTGATGATGTCGGCGTGGGGCGGCGATGAGGTGATCGACACGCTGCTGGCCCGCCGGCCCAAGTGGTTCGCGCCGATCTTCGGCGACGAGAGCACCTGGGCGCCGAACTGGGCCAAGTGGTACGTCACCAAGGGCAAGGAAGGTGAGGAGCCGATCCCGGAAGTCAAGTCCCTGTACGAGTGGATGGACAAGTACGCCGAGACGGACGACATTCAGTACGTGGACAAGCTGCTCGCCTCGCAGGCCGAGAACGTCTGGACCATCGGCACCGTGGCCGATGCGCCGGTCCCGCTGATGTTCAACAAGGACATGAAGAACGTCCCCGAGTCCGACTACTGGGTCTGGGACGCGCTGGACGGCTTCGAGAGCTACCCGGAAGCCTGGTACTTCGACCGGTAGCGTCGGAGGGTTCTACGCCCCCCGCGCTGGCCCCTCACCCCCCCTCACCCGCGTGCGGGAGATGATGTCGACGAAGTCGGTATTCGCGCCGCGCAGCGGGGCGGGGGGTGAGGGGCCAGCGCGGGGGTGAGGGGCGCCACCGCTGCCTATCCACCCAACCGCTTCACCATCCCGTACCCGAGGAGTCTGCCACCGACGATGAAGGGGTACATCGCGCGCCGATTCGCCTACATGCTGCTGCTGCTCCTGTTGGGCTCGATGGTCTCCTTCCTGGTGATCACCCTGCCCCCGGGGGACTACCTCTCGTACTACGTGGACCGCGTCTCGATGAGCGGCGCGACCATCAGCGAGGAAGATCTGGCCGGCCTGCGTGCCTTCTACGGGCTCGATCAGCCGGTGTACATCCAGTATTTCAAGTGGCTCAGCCGCGTGCTCCAGGGCGATCTTGGACGGTCGTTCGGCTGGAACCGGCCCGTTGCCGAGTTGATCTGGGAGCGTCTCGGCATGACGGTCCTGGTGGCGTTCGGGTCGTTGATCGTCACCTATGTGATCGCCATTCCCATCGGGATCTACTCGGCCGTCCGGCAGTACTCGATCCCAGACTATCTTGCCACCTTCTTCGGATTCATCGGCCTGTCGGTGCCGCCGTTCCTGCTGGCGCTGGTCGTGATGATGTTCTTCCACAACAACCTCGGGTTGTCGGTGGGCGGGCTGTTCTCGCCGGGCATGGAGCAGGCCCCGTGGAGCGTGTCCAAGCTCCTGGATCTGCTGGCCCACCTGCCGGTGCCGCTGCTGGTGATCGGGCTGTCGGGCACGGCCTGGCTGATCCGGACGATGCGCGCCACGCTGCTGGATGAGCTGCGGAAGCCGTACGTCCAGACGGCCCGGGCGAAGGGCGTCGAGGAGTGGGAGCTGCTGCGAACCTACCCGGTCCGGGTGGCCCTGGTGCCCATCGCGTCGACGGTCGGCTGGGCGCTGCCGGCCATCTTCTCCGGCTCGGTCATCGTCAGCATCGTGCTGAACCTGCCGACCATCGGGCCGCTGCTCTACAGCGCCCTCACCACCGAGGACATGTTCCTGGCCGCCAGCACCGTGATGATCTCGATGGCGCTGACGCTGGTGGGCACGTTCATCTCAGACATCCTGCTGGCGATCCTCGATCCGCGCATTCACTACACGTAGAAGGCCGCACCCGGCCCCCTCTCCGGCACGGAGAGGATGTCGGCACAGTCGATAGTCGCGCCGCGCAGCGGGCGGGGCGTGAGGTCATTCGGGAGATACCGTGGTAGCGACTGTAGGTCCGGCTGGCGCCGCCCCCGAGATCCTCGGGCGGCGCGAGCTCAAGGCGGAAGAGAAGATCTTCGTCGCCTCGCAGTGGCGGCTGATGTGGCTGCACTTCACCCGTCACCGCATGGCGATGGTGGGCCTATGGACCATCGTCGCCATGTACGCCATCACCCTCTGTCACGGGTTTGTCGCCCCGTACGACAAGGCGACGCGCTCGCAGTTCATTTTCCGCCCGCCACAGGCGTTGCACTTCTCGGACGAGCAGGGCTTCTCGCCGCGGCCGTTCGTCTACGGCACCGCCGTCCAGCGCGACCTCGCCACGATGTCGCGGACGTTCACGGACGATCCGAGCAAGCGGTTCTACGTCCAGTTCTTCGTGACCGGGGACACGTACTTCCTGCTCGGGTTCATCGAGACGACCACGCACCTGTTCGGGGTCGAGCAGGGCGGAACGCTCTACCTGATGGGCACCGACGACCTCGGGCGGGACGTCTTCTCGCGCATCCTGTACGGCGGCGCGATCTCGCTGTCGGTCGGGCTGGTCGGCGTGACCCTGAGCTTCGTGCTCGGCGTGATCCTGGGCGGCATCTCGGGGTACTACGGCGGGGCCGTGGACAACCTGATCCAGCGGCTGATCGAGTTCCTGATCTCGATCCCGACGATCCCGCTCTGGATGGGCCTGAGCGCCGCCGTCCCGACGGGCTGGGATCCTGTCAAGGCGTACTTCGCCATCACGCTGATCCTGGCCCTGACCAGCTGGCCGGGGCTGGCCCGCATCGTCCGCAGCAAGCTGCTGGAGATCCGCGGCGAGGACTTCGTGATCGCGGCGCGGCTCGGCGGCCTCAAGGACCGCGAGATCATCCTCAAGCACCTGCTGCCGGCCTCGCTCAGCTACCTGATCGTCCACATGACGCTGGCCGTCCCCGGCATGATCCTGGCCGAGACCTCGCTGAGCTTCCTGGGGCTGGGACTGCGTGCGCCGGTGGTGAGCTGGGGCACGATGCTCCAGGCCGCCCAGAATATCGGCGCGGTCAACTCCTACCCCTGGCTGATGTGGCCGGCCGGATTCGTCGTCGTGACGATCATGGCGTTCAACTTCATGGGCGACGGCCTGCGAGACGCCGCCGACCCGTACAAGGTGTAGCGCGATGAGCAGTCAGGAGTCGGCGGTCAGGAGCCAGGAGAAGGCCCAGTCCAGCAGGTCCGGGGCAGTCCCGCTGCCGCTGATCGAGCTGAAGGACGTCAAGACGCACTTCTTCCTGCGGGAGGGCACCGTCAAGGCGCTCGACGGCGTCAGCTTCACCATCAACCGTGGCGAGGCCCTGGGCGTGGTGGGGGAGAGCGGCTGCGGCAAGAGCGTCACCGCCCAGGCGATCCTCCGCATCGTGCCCGACCCGGGCAAGATCGTCGGCGGCGAGATCACACTGCACCGCTACGGCGCGGATGCCCAGGCGGGCAACGGGACGCGGAGCGGCCACACGAACGGCGCTGCCAGCGGCCCATCGCATGGCGCGGCCAGCGGCGCCATGCACGGCCACGCCGCGGCCAATCCCCAATCCAGCACCGTCAAGCTGACGGATCTCGATCCGCGCGGGCCGGCCATCCGGGCCATCCGTGGGGCCGAGATCGCGATGGTCTTCCAGGAGCCGATGACCTCGTTCAGCCCGGTCCACACCATCGGCTACCAGATCATGGAAGCGATCATCCTGCACCAGCAGGCGAACAAGCAACAGGCCCGCGAGCGCGCCATCGAGATCCTGGCGCGCGTCGGGATGCCGCGCCCGCACCAGGCGGTGGACGCTTACACCCACCAGCTGAGCGGCGGACAGCGGCAGCGCGCGATGATCGCGATGGCCCTCTCCTGCAACCCGAGCCTGCTGATCGCCGACGAGCCGACGACGGCGCTCGACGTCACGACGCAGGCGCAGATCCTGGACTTGCTGCGCCATCTCCAGGACGAGCTGGGCATGGCGATCATGTTCATCACCCATGACCTGGGGGTCATCGCCGAGATGACGAAGCGAGTGGTGGTGATGTACCTCGGGCGGGTGGTGGAGCAGGCTGACGTGGATACCTTGTTCCACGATCCGAAACACCCGTACACGCGCGCGCTCATCAACTCGGTGCCGCGCCTGGGGATGATGCAGGGACTGTTGCAGCCCATCGAGGGCTCGGTGCCCGATCCGTACAACATCCCGCGCGGCTGTGCGTTCCATCCGCGCTGCCCGAGCTTCATCCCGGGCCGCTGCGACACCACGGAACCGCGGTGGACGCCCCTCTCCGAGCATCATCAGGTACGGTGCCACCTCTATGAGTGACAGGACATGAGTGACGGGACGCAGAACGGCAGCACCAACGGAACGACGGCGCAGCTACAGGCCGACAGCGCGCCGAGCAACACGACCGATGGCTCGGTCCAGTCGCCCCAGGACGGCGATGTCCTGCTCCGCGTCGATAACCTGAAGAAGTACTTCCCGATCACCAAGGGCCTCTTCCGCAAACACATCGGCGAGGTCCGGGCGGTTGATGGCGTCAGCTTCTCGATCCGCGAGCGGGAGACCCTGGCGTTGGTCGGGGAGTCCGGCTGCGGCAAGACGACGACGGGCCGCTGCATCGTGCGGGCCATCGAGCCGAGCAGCGGCTCGGTCCAGTTCAAGACGGCAGACGGCCAGTGGACGGACCTGCTGGCGCAGCAGGGCGAGCCGCTCCGACAACTGCGCCGGCAGATCCAGATGATCTTCCAGGATCCGTACTCGTCGCTGGACCCCCGCATGACGCTGCTGCAGATCGTCGGGGAGCCGCTCGCGGCGTTCGGGGTGCGGGGCCGCGAGCTTGAGGAGCGGGTGGCGCAGCTCCTCTCGCTGGTGGGGCTGCGGCCTCAGTACATGCGGCGCTACCCGCACGCCTTCAGCGGCGGCCAGCGGCAGCGCATCGGCATCGCGCGGGCGCTGGCGCTCCAGCCAAAGCTGATCGTGGCGGATGAGCCGGTCTCGGCGCTGGATGTCTCGATCCAGGCCCAGGTGCTGAACCTGATGAAGCAGCTCCAGGCCCAGTTCGGGCTGGCCTACCTCTTCATCAGCCACAACCTGAGCGTGGTGGAGTACATCGCGCAGCGAGTCGGCGTGATGTATGTGGGGCAGCTGGTGGAGCTGGCCGAGACGAAGGAGCTGTTCGGCCGACCGCTGCACCCGTACACCGAGGCGTTGATGTCGGCGGTGCCGAAGCCTGACCCGCGCATGCAGAAGGCGCGCATCGTGCTGGAGGGCGAGGTCGCGGACCCTGCCAACCCGCCGTCAGGCTGCTATTTCCACCCGCGCTGCCCGTACGCCGTGGAGCGCTGCAAGGCGGAGCGGCCGGCCTTCCGCAATCTCGGAAGCAAGGATGGCGGCGACCATTTCGTGAGCTGCCACCGCGCCGAGGAGCTGTCACTCAAGGGGGTGGGCGCACCGACGCAGCCGCTGGCCGTGGTACCGTAGTCGGCCACTGCTTCTCAGGCGGCGAGGTCGATGGAATTCGAGTGGGATCCAGAGAAGGCGGCGCTCAACCTCCGACGCCACCGTGTGGCTTTCGCTGAAGCCATC
>JADZEM010000159.1 GCA_020850535.1 Chloroflexota bacterium | reverse complement strand
GTCGCTGCGCGACGGCCGTGGGGAACGGCAGGCACTGGTGCGACTGGCGCGTCGCGCAGCGACTGCAGGATGGTAGGCGGGGCTTTCAAGCCCCGACGCGGCGGCACGACGACATCAACATGCAATCGCCCTGAGTGAGATGCCAGCCTGCGAGGGTAGGGTACGCTGCGCTCGCTATACTCGTTGGGAGGGGAGCAGCATCCGATGACCGACCTGACCCATCTCGACGAGACCGGCCGCGCCCGCATGGTCGACGTCAGCGCCAAGGGCGAGACTATCCGCATCGCCACGGCCCGAGGCCGCGTGCTGATGCGCCCGGAGACGCTGGCGCTGATCCGCTCCGGCGGCGTCACCAAGGGCGACGTCCTGGCGATTGCCCAGGTGGCCGGCGTGATGGGCGCCAAACGAACCTCAGACTTGATCCCACTCTGCCATCCGCTCCCCATCACCGGCGTCGATCTGAAGTTCGAGCTGGACGACGACGCCTCTGCTGTCGAGATCACGGCGATTGCCCGCATCGTGGGGAAGACCGGCGTCGAGATGGAGGCGCTGACGGCCGTCGCGACGGCCGCGCTCACCGTCTACGACATGTGCAAGGCGGTTGACAAAGACATGGTGGTCGACAACATCAGGCTGATGCACAAAGTCGGCGGCAAGAGCGGCGAGTACGTCCGCGCCGGCGAGGCGGTGGCCGAGGCGACCGGGAGGCAGCGTGGCTGAGCGTCATGGCAGCGGGGACCAGCACGGCGATCGCCATGCGACGCACGGACATCGTGGCGGCCACGCCCACGGCGGAGGCGTCAGCGAGCCGCTGATCTCGGTCGGCATCATCACCGTGAGCGACAAGGCCTCGCGCGGAGAGCGCGAGGATCTGGGCGGGCCGGCCATCCGCGAGGTTATGCTGGCGGCCGGCGCGGCCATCGGTGAGTACGTCATCGTGCCGGACGAGATCGAGCGGATCGCCGGCCAGATCTGTCGCATGGCCGACGAGCGCCGCCTGGATCTGATCCTGACGACCGGCGGCACCGGCCTCGCCGCGCGCGATGTGACCCCACAGGCGACGCGCGGCTGTCTCGACTACGATGTGCCGGGCATCGCCGAGGCGATGCGCGCCGCCAGCCTCGCGAAGACGCCGGCCGCGATGACCTCACGGGCCATTGCGGGCGTGCGGGGCCATTCGCTGGTCATCAACCTTCCCGGCAGCCCCAAAGGCGTGCGAGAATGCCTTGACGTGGTGCTTCCGGCCCTGCCGCACGCCGTCAGCCTGCTGCGCGGCGAGGTCGGAGATCACCAGCGGCCATCACCACAGTAGTCTCGTTTCCCGTTGATCCCCTCGGAGTTGAGTATCTGGGGGAGCTGAGATGCCGGTCCCTGACGCACTGATTGCCGGGGCACTCGCGGGCGCCGCCGCCCTGTCGCTGCCACTCGGCGCGATCATCGCCCTGGTGTTTCGTCCGCCGGCTCGGCTGGTGGCCCTCATCATGGGCTTTGGCAGCGGTGCGCTGATCCACGCTGTCGTGACCGAGCTGGCCGTCGATCCGGCCTCCGAAATGGTCCGTGACCACGGCTACGAGCCGCTGCTGACCTGGGGCATTCTCGCAGCCGGCTTTCTCGGTGGTGGCATGGTCTACGTCGGGCTGAACATCGTCATCGAGAAGATGGGCGGTGGCCTGCACTGGCGTCATCGGCAGCGGAAGCGCGCCCTCGAAGAGAAGCGCCAGGCGCTCGCGCCGCTCCTCCAGGTGATCGCGCGCTCGAAGCTCGCCGAGTGCCTCAAGCCGGAAGAGATCGAAGAGCTGCTGCCGTTCGTGCGGCGGATCGCCGTGACGGCGGGACAGACCGTCTACCGCCAGGGCGACGCCTCGGACGGTGTGTATCTGGTGGCGAATGGCGCGTTCGACCTCCAGCACGTCTCCGCTGGCCCCGACGCACAGGAGACGAAGCACGCTGTCGAGGCGTACGCGATGGTCGGTGGTCTGGGCATGCTCAGCGGCGAGCCACGGACGGCGTCGCTGGTGGCCCGCAGCGACGGCGAGCTGCTGATGCTGGCCCGCATCGACTTCCAGCACGCCGCCGAGAAGGTGCCGTGCCTGCGGCGGATCGTCGAGAACCTGGTGACCCACGAGCTGTTCGTGACGGCACAGCGGAGCAGCCTCACCGACGCCGAGGAGTGGCACCGGGTGGCGGTCGGCAGCATCAGCAACCTGTCGCGATCCGAGGCCGACGCCGCCGCCGAGCGTCACGGCGAGAGCAGCTCGCCCCTGGCGATCTTCCTGGGCACACTGCTCGACGGCATCCCGGAGTCGGCGGCCATCGGCGCGAGCTTTGTGTCGCTGGCGGCCTTCTCCCCCACGTTCATGGTGGCCGTCTTCCTGTCGAACCTGCCGGAGGCGGTTGGCGGCACCAGTGCGCTGCTCCGCGCGAAGTTCAGTATCGGGCGGATCGCCATGATGTGGATCGGGCTGGCCGTCGGCAGCGCCCTGGCCGGCACGGTCGGCTACCTGGGCTTGCACGACGCCTCGCCGGCGTTGGTGGCGTTTCTTGGCTCGGTGGCCGGCGGCGGCGTGGTGGCGATGCTCGCCATGACGATGATGCCCGAGGCCTACGAGTCGGGCCACGCGGGCGTCGCCCCCGCCACGATCGTCGGGTTTCTGGCATCGTTGCTGCTGGCCGTGTTCGAGATGGCGGTACACATTCCCGTGGCAGGACACTGACCGGCAGTTCCCGCGCTACAGGCTCGCGTTCGGCAGAGCCGGCGTCTCACGCGAGAGGGAATCGCTTCTAGCGGCGCAGGAGCGCACGCAACTGCTGACGCTCCTCCGGCGTGATGGCCTGCAGCGCCAGCAGCGCGACGGCGTACGTCGCTGCTCCGCCGAGGATCGCCAGCGGGGTGCTCCAGACGCCGAGCAGCCAGACTGGCAGCGCCATGACGGCGGCTGCCAGAGCCGGCCGCCAGCCCACCCGCAGCGGCGAGACCGGCCCGGCCGTTTGCCAGGTCACCCAGAGGAACGGCGCGAGCAGCACCACCTCGGATGCCACCGTGACCAGCGCGGCGGCGACGTACCCATAGGTTGGAATCAGCAGCACGTTCGCCAGCACGTTGAAGACCACGCCGGCCGCGAAGGCGACGCTCAGGGTGCGCTGGCGGTTCACCGAGATCAGCACATACTGGAGCAGCCCGTTCGCGAAGCTGATCGGGAGATACCAGATCAGGATCTGGAGTGCCCGCGCGGACTCCGGCAGGTAGGACTGGCCGGCCAGCAGCAGGATGATCGGTTCGGCCAGGAGCGTCGTGCCGACGGCGATGGGGAACGCCAGCACCAGCAGGATCTTGAGGCCCGTGTCGGTCAGGCGGACCATGCGGGCACGGTCCTCGGCGGCGTACCTTGCGAGCAGCGGGAACAGGGCCAGCACGAAGCTCGCCGGGATCACCTGGAGCCCGTCGATCAGCTTGTAGGCCGTCGAGTACCAGCCCAATGCAAGGTCGCCGGCCAGCGGCTTGAGCAGCAGCACGTCGATCTTGAAAAAGAGCTGGTTGAGCAGGCCATTGATCATCAGCGGAAACGAGACGCCGACCAGCGACCAGACCACGGTCGCCGAGACAGTCGGGCGCGGCGTCCCGATCAGCCAGCCGTATACCACCAGCAGCACGACCAGCGTCGTCACGTTGGTCACAATCGACACGGCTGCCAGCCCGACGTAGCCATATCCCACCAGCAGCGCGCCCAGGCCCAGCACGACCTTCGAGATGGTCGACAGCATGGTGACGGCGGCCGGCACGTCCATCCGCTCGTGGGCCATGAACAGGGCGCTGACGACCCCGCTCAGGAGCCCCGGCAACAGCCCGAGCACCAGCAGCCAGATCGCCAGCGCCAGCGTCCCGTCGATATCGAGCGCCGGGGCCAGCGGCCCTGTCAGCAGCGCCGTGATCGCCGCCGCGCCGCACCAGAGGATTAGCCGCAAAACCGTGCCGTTCCCCAGGTAGCGGCCGGCCGCCGACCGATCCTGCGCCACGTCGCGCGTGATCAGGGTGCCGAGGCCCCAGCCCACCACGACATCGAAGTAGGTCGTCAGCACCCCCGCGAACGTGTACGCCCCGACGCCCTCAGCCCCCAGCACGCGGAACGTGATCAGCGCGAACCCGAGATCGACCACCTTGTTGAGCAGGCTGGAGGCCATCGGGAAGGCCGAGTTGCGGAGCACCCGCCGGGCCGTCGAGGGCGCGCCGCCGCGCGTCGTTCGGGCGCCAAAGGCCAGATAGCCGACCAGCCCGGCCAGCACCAATCCCGAGATGCCGGTCAGCAGCGCGCCGACCCGCACCGAGAGCGGCCGGTAGCGGAACTCCACGGTGTGTGGGCCGGGCGCAAGCTGGACGGCGCGCAGCAGGCCATTCGCTCGCAGGACCGTGGCGCTCTGCCCGTCGACGGACGCCGTCCAGCCGGGGAAGTAGACGTCGGCCAGCACCAGCGTGCCGCCGCTGCCGCCGCCGTCGGCCCGAACGACCACGCGATTGTTCTCGTAGGCCGCGATCTCGGCCGAGACCAGCGGAGGGGCCGCCGCTCCCGTGCCAACCGACTGACCGCCAGCGTTCGGATTCTCGACCACCGCCGTCGTGCGCGGATCGAAGCCGGGCCGCCCGACCGTGTCGAGCGCCGCGAGCCGACTCGGAGCCTCTATGGTCCGCCCCACGACAAATGCGCGCGGCATCGCTCGTTCGTTGCGGTAGACGCGGATGCCGTCGCCCTGGGCGTGGAGCGTCCAGCCCGGCAAACTCAGCACCTTGCTGGTCAGGACGTACTTGACGTTGAGCAGATCGAGCAGCGGCGACGACAGCGAGCGCTGATCGAACAGCTTGGCGACCTTGCTGTATGGAATCCCGCGCTGCGGCTCGATCCGTTCCAGGTACTCCACGTACTCGCGCAGGATGATCGTGTCGTAGCCGCGGATGTCCTGAAGGCCGAACAGCATGTTGGTGTTCGAGGGCAGCGTGTCGTCCTCGCCGAACGTCACGACGCGGAAGAGGCCTGGATCGGCCTTGATGGCGGCGATGCTCCGCGGCACGAACGAGAGCGGGCGGGTATCAGCAGCCGCGTTGAACCCGATCCCGAAGCTGAACAGATCGAGGACCGTCACCAGGACGGCCAGCCCGCCGGCCATGCTGGCGCGACGGGTGGTTGCCAGCCAGATCACGAAGCCAGAAACTGTGAGCAGCGCCGCCGCCCGCGCGATGTTCGCCCACTGGTAGGAGAACAGCATCTCCGGCGAGCCGAAACCGTTCTGCAGTTCGCGCCAACGTCGGAGCGCGCGCCCGGCCAGGGCGACGCCCCAGCCGGGGCTGACGTAAGCGAAGCCGACCGCGAGGAGACCAACGGCTCCGATAGTGAACACGGCGACGGCGAGGCGTCGGGGAAGGCCCTCACCCCCCGGCCCAGTCAAGCCGCCGGGCCCCCGCGCCGTGATCGCGGTGACGCCAAGTCCCGCCAGCGCCGCCGCGCACACCGTGAGCGGGTAGACCCACCGGAACGGCGTGTGCAGCTGATTGACGCCCGGGATGCCGTAGAACAGCAGCGCGTAGGCTGGCGTGCCGAAGGCGAACAGCAGCGAGACAACGGCCAGGATCGCCAGGACGAGGCCGCCGCCGCGCGGCCGGGCCAGCAGCCCGAGGAGTGCCAGCAGCAGCGGCAGTACCCCGAGGTACACCGTCCCCTCGACGTAATTCTTGCCGCCCCACTCGGTGTCGGCGCGGCGCTCGCCGTTCGGGCGGGTGTGCTCGGTGGAGCGAGTCTCGCCGGCCACCACGTCGTAATAGGTGTGATGGGTCGGGTTCCCGAACAGGTCTGGCAGCAGGTAGGCCAGCAGCCGCTCTTTCGGCAGCGCGTAGCCAATCGTCTCCTGGTAGTCAGACCAGCCGCCGCGGACGTTCGCGCCGATCACCTCCGCGAACGGCACCAGTTGAATCGCGGCCAGGCCGGTCCCGAGCAGCACCATCGTCAGCGCGACGAGGCCGTCGAGGATCGGGCGGGGGAGGCCGTCGGCGCGAAGTCGCAGCCCGATCCGCGGCGCGGTGTACAGGCCGGCTGTCAGCAGCAGGTACAGGCTCATCTCAAGGTGGCCGGCCAGGAACTGCAGCCCGACAATCGTGCCGCCGGCCACGACCGACGAGAGCGCCGCTCGGGGGCCGCGCTGCATCTGCCGCTCGATGACGGCCAGCAACATCGGGAGCCAGACGGCGGTGCTGACGACCATCGGCCAGAGGAAGCTGACGACCAGATAGCCGCAGAAGCCGAACGTCAGCCCTGATACTGTCCCGCCGAGCCGCGTCGCCCCGAGCGTTCGGGCGAGCCAGTACGCCCCGATGGCCCCGATCCACAGGTGCAGCCCGATGAACCAGCCGTAGGCCGAGGCCAGCGGCAGCACGTAGAACAGGACGCCCAGCGGGTACAGCGAGCCGTTCTGGCCGGACGCCATGAACGGCTGCCCGCTCAGGATGTACGGGTTCCAGAGCGGCAGCTCGCCCTGGGCGAAGCTCTCGCGGGCCAGCCGCTTCCAGGAGTAGTTCTGCAGGATGGCGTCGGCGATCAGCGGGTTGTGCGGCAGCGAGACACCAAAGTTGTCGGCATGGGCCTGCCAGGGCGGGTAGCCGAACAGTGCGTCGATGGGCAGCAGCGCCCGGCCCGGCAGCAGCGACGGTCCCACGAACGCCAGCGCCAGCACGGCGAACAGCGCGCAGACGGCGAGGTCTGCCCTAAGCACGCGCCAGACGCGCCGCGTCCCCCGAGCCTCGGCGGCCGGGCCTGGGGCCGCCGAGGTCGGGGGACGCTGGGAGGTCGCCGTCACGCCGGGCTGCTCGTCATTGCGCCGCCAACCAGACAGACGTGTGGAGGATCAAGCGCCCCAGCGGCGGGCCAGCTCGACCAGCAGCCGAACGCCCATGCCGGTGGCGCAGCTCGACGGGTGATAGGGAGGCGTTCGCGACCAGTTCTCGGTGTAGGCCGTCCCGGCGATGTCCAGGTGGACCCACGGCTTGCCGTCCACGAAGCACTGCAGGAACGCCGCGGCCGTCAGCGCGCCGCCGGCCCGCCCGCCGGTGTTCTTGATGTCGGCAACCGGGCTGTCGATGTCGCGGTGGTGCTCCTTCCAGAGCGGCAGCGGCCAGACGCGTTCGCCGGCCGCGTCGCCGGCCTGCTGCACCAGCCCGAGCAGCCCCTGGTCGTTCCCCATCGCGCCGCTGGCGTGGTAGCCGAGCGCCACGACACAGGCCCCGGTCAGCGTGGCGAGGTCGATGATGGCGTCGGGGCTCTGCTCGGCGGCGTAGGCCAGCGCGTCCGACAGGATGACCCGGCCCTCGGCATCGGTGTTGACGATCTCGATGAACGTGCCCTGGTACGTCTTGAACACGTCGCCCGGCTTGTAGGCCGTCCCGCTGGGCAGGTTCTCGGTGGCCGCGAAGATGCCGATGATGTTGACCGGCAGCTTGAGATCGGCGGCGGCCTGGCAGAAGCCGACCACGGCGGCAGCGCCGCTCATGTCGTGCTTCATGTTCTCCATGTTCTCCGGCGGCTTGAGGGAGATGCCACCGCTGTCGAACGTGATGCCCTTGCCGACGATGGCCAGCGTCTTCGCGCGCTCGTCGCCGCAGTCGTACCGCATCATCACGAAGCGGGGCTCCTGGGCGCTGCCCGAGTTGACGGCCAGAATGGCGTTCATGCCCTTCTCGCGGAGCTCGTCCTTGCCCCAAACCTGGATCGAGAGGCCGCGCGACTCAGCCATCTGGCGGGCGCGGTCGGCCAGGACGGTCGGGGTCATGACGTTGCCGGGCGCCTGCGACAGGTCCCGGGCGAGGTTCACACCGTCCACCAGCTTCGCCGCGTCGTCGGCGGCAGCGGCAAATAGCTCGGCGCGGTCGTCGTCGCGCTCGATGATGGTGATCTCGTCGATGGTCGGGCGCGGATCGTCTGGCGGCGTCTTGAAGTGGAAGTAGGTGTACAGCGCCATCAGGCTGGCCTCGACCACCGTGCGCGCGGCCAGCCGCGAGTCGAGGCCGCCGGCTCCCGCGCCGTGCACGACGGTAGCGTACCGTCCGAGACGAAGATCGCGAGCCTTCCGCGCCGCCGTGGCCGAGGCGACCCGCAGCGCCTCAAGATCGAGGTCGTCGCGCTTGCCGAGGCCGACCACGGCCACGCGGTCGGCGGCCAGCGCGGCGCGGTCACCCTGGTTGTGGATGACGGTCACCTCGCCAAGCGAGCCCTTGATCTCGCCGTCGGCGATCAGCCGGCCGATCAGGCCGCCGAGCGCCTCGTTCACAGCGCCCGTCGCGCCCGACGGCTCCTCGACGCCCTCAAAGAGGTTGACGACCAGCAGCGGCGTCCGAACGGCTGTCAGCGATGCGCGTTCGACCTTGACGGATACATCCATGGTTGCGCGGCTCCTCGACGACTCGATCAAGACGCGATGTCCTGCGTGACCGGCGAGTATACCAGCCGGCCGTGGGCTGGCCCGGCAATCCACAGACCGCCCACCTGGGCGACGCGGTCCTTGACCCGCACCGTGGCGCGGTCGTATGACTCGGAGGGGACGGGTGGTGAGGGGAACCAGCGGGGAGCCAGGAGGCGACCCGCGCGCGGAGATGATGGCAGCGCAGATCGATCACTACAGCGTGCTGGGCGTGGATCGGGCGGCGACGCCAGAAGAGATCCGCGCCGCCTATCGCCGCGCTGCCCGTGAGAGCCACCCGGACTTGCATCCAGACGATCTGGGAGCGCTCGACCGTTTCAAGGCGGTCCAGCGCGCGTACGACGTGCTCGGAGATCCCGCGCGGCGGACGGCCCACGATGCTCAGCTTGCCGCGCAGGCGCCTCCGGTGCCGGATGTGCACTCGGCCGCCGCGCCGGCTGACCCGCCGGTGTCGCTGGCGCGCGAGCTGGGCTACACGGTACGGGCCATCCGCGCGTCACGCTTTGCCCGACGCTTCGGCCGGTTCCTGCGCCGCCTCGAACGGCTGTAAGAGGTGCGGTGCGAGGCGTCAGGACCTCTCGGCTTCGCTCAGGCCGAGGTCGACCAGCCCTGGCGCGTCCGCTGCCCGACCATCTGGTACGAGACCGGCGCGGCCGGCGGGTGGAACCGCGCCGCCATCACGTCGCGCGACAGCCGCTCCAGCGACGACGTGCGGAAGTAGGCGCGTCCGCCGCACAGCTCGACCGCCCGGTTGACGATGGCCATCGCCTTGTCGGTCACGATCTGCTTGCAGAGGATCGTCTGGCGGAGCGACGCCTGCAGGTCTGAGCGGTCCTGGTCGAGCGCGTTGACGACACGGTCCCGCGTCGCCGTCGCGACCAGCAAGTCGGCCTCCAGCTCGCCGATCATTACGTCCGTCAGCGACCGCTCGCGGCCGGTCCCGCGCTTCTCGGAGGCCAGGACGCGGTACGCCTCGGCGCGAGCCTCTTCGGCCAGCCCCAGGTAGACGCTGGACAGCAGGCAGTGGAACCAGATCACCGAGCGGGTGAACGCGGCGTGCTCCAACGGCTTCGGCGGGATGATCCCGCCCATCATGGCGTCCGGGACCCAGACGTTCTCCAGCGCGATGTCGTGGCTGGCGGTGGCGCGCATCCCCATCGTGTCCCAGGTCTCGACCACGCGGAGGCCCTCGGCGCTGGCCGGCACCGAGATCAGCAGCGAGTCGCCGCTGTCGGCGTCGGTCGCGATGAGCCGGAACACCGACATGCCCGGCGCCTGCGAGCAGAACGCCTTGCGCCCATTCAGCCGGTAGCCGTCGCCGTCCCGCCGCGCGATGGTGTCCGAGCGCCACTCGCCGGGCGTCACCGCCTCCGACGCCGTCGAGGCGAGCACGATGCCGTCGTTGGCGACGCGCCGGAGCGTGGCCTCGACCGGCGCGCCCGTGCGCCAGCCATCGGCGACCGCGCCAACCTGGTAGACGTGCATGTTGACGGCCAGCGCCGTCGAGGCGCAGCCCCGCGCCAGCGCCTGCTGCGCTTGCGCCAGGGTCGCCAGCCCCGCGCCGAAGCCGCCCAGCTCGGTCGGGACGCCAGCCTTCAGGTAGCCGGTCTCGCGCATGCGCCGATAGTGGTCGAACGGGAACGCGGCGCTCCGGTCGAATTCGGCGGCGCGGCCCCGGAACTCACCGGCCAGCCGCTCGGCCAGCCCGACGACGTCATGCTCGCCGCCTGTCGGCAGGGTGGATGTCTCGGTCTCCGGGCTGTGACTGGCGGTGGATGTGCGCGGCACGGTCGTCATCCTGGGCCTCTCTCCCTGGCCCGGGGGCGTCGCGCAAGGGGTCGGCGTCGGACCCCGTCTCGCATCGCCGCGGCCAGCAGTGTGCTTCCATCGTCACTGACCACGGGGCCTGCCGGCGTACCGCCGGGGACGTTTGGGTTGCTCCCAGGTGAACAGCCGGCCGGGACAGGATCGATCTGGACGGGCTGTACGCTGCCGGGGCCGACCCAGACGCCGGTTTCAGGTTGCGCCCGTCCGTCCACGCTCTGGTATCCTCCGGCCGCCGCGTGACCGGGCGAGACCAGGACTTCGCGCGCCGCACCCAGGATAGAACCACCGGTCCCGTTCGCGCCGCATCCCTCGACGCGCGGGCTGGGGAGAGGCCCAGTGCCCCACTCGATCAGCGCGTTCTTCCCCGCCTACAACGACGCCGGCACGATCGCCAGCATGGTGGTCACGGCGGACAGGACGCTGCGCGCCATCACCGACGACTACGAGGTGATCGTCGTCAACGACGGCAGCCCCGACCACACGGCGGAGGTGCTGGCCGATCTTCAGACGCGCTACCCGAAGCTGAGGGTCGTCACGCACGCCAAAAACCGAGGCTACGGCGGCGCGCTCCGCAGCGGCTTCGAGCACGCCTCGAAGGATCTGGTCTGCTACACCGACGGCGATGCGCAGTACGATCCGCGCGAGTTCCGCCTGCTGTACGACAACCTGACCGACGACGTCGACATGGTGCAGGGCTACAAGATCCGGCGCGGCGACCCGCTCCATCGTGTCGTCATCGGCCGGATGTACCACACCGTCGTGCGGGCCATGTTCGGGCTGCCGATCCGCGACGTGGACTGCGACTTGCGGTTGATCCGCCGCAAAGTCTTCGACGAGGTGCAGCTCACGCAGGACAGCGGCGTCATCTGCGTCGAGATGATGACGAAGATCGTCCAGGCCGGCTTCAAGATGACCGAGGTGCCCGTGCACCACTACCATCGCGCCTACGGCCAGTCGCAGTTCTTCAATTTCCGGCGGGTTGGGCGGGTGGGTGTGGACTTGATCCGTCTGTGGCTCCAGCTGGTGCTGTGGCGCGGACTCCGCCAGCGCACGCCGGCTCGGCAGGCGCGTCGGGAGGGCTGAGAGGATGCCGTATCGCGCGGGCCGCTTCTACGAGGGCAAACGGGTCATGGTGACCGGCGGCCTCGGGTTCATCGGCTCGAATCTCGCCGCACGGCTGGTCGATCTCGGGGCCAACGTCCTGCTGGTCGATTCGATGATCGATGCGACGGGCGCCAACCGCTTCAACATCAGTGGGATCGAGGATCGTGTATCGACGCGGCTGGTCGATGTCCGCGACGCGCTGGCGATGGGGCGGCTGGTCGAAGGCCAGGATGTGATCTTCAACCTGGCCGGCCAGGTCAGCCACATCGACAGCATGCGCGACCCGTTCACCGACCTGGACATCAACTGTCGGGCGCAGCTCTCGCTGCTGGAGGCGTGCCGGCAGTCCAACCCGACGGTGAAGGTCATCTTCGCCAGTACGCGCCAGATCTACGGGCGGCCAGACTACCTGCCCGTCGACGAGCGCCACCTGCTTCACCCAACTGACGTGAACGGCATCAACAAGATGGCCGGCGAGTGGTACCACATCCTCTACAACAACGTGTACGGCCTGCGCGCCTGCTCGTTGCGGCTCACCAACACCTACGGCCCGAGGATGCTGGTCAAGAACAGCCGCCAGACGGCCATCGGCTGGTTCATCCGTCAGGTGCTGGACGACGAAGAGGTGCAGTTGTTCGGGGATGGCTCCCAGCTGCGAGACTTCACCTACGTGGACGACGTGGCGGATGCGTTCCTGCGGGCCGGGGCGTCGGACGTGTCCAACGGGCAGGTCTTCAACATCGGCGGCGACGAGCCGATCAGCCTGCGCGATCTGCTGGATGTGATGATCGAGATCGCCGGCTGTGGCAGCTACCGGCTGGTCCCGTTCCCGGAGGACAAGAAGGCCATCGACATCGGCAGCGTCTACGCGGACGACAACAAGATTCGCCGCGCGCTCGGCTGGGAGCCCAGTACGAGCCTCCGCGAGGGCCTGAAGCGCACCATCGCCTTCTATCGCGAGCACCGGCACGAATACTGGGGCGAGCAGGAGTCACGTCGATGACCACCGACACCGCTGTGACGCGTATCCCCGTCTTCGATCTGAAGGCGCAATACGCGGCGCTCAAGTCCGAGCTGGACGAGGCCGCGCTGCGGGTGATGGGGAGCGGCTGGTTCATTCACGGGACCGAGCACGCCGCCTTCGAGACGGAGTTCGCCGCCTACTCCGAGGCCGAGCACGGCATCGGCGTGGCCACTGGCACCGACGCGATCAGGATCGCGCTGCAGGCGCTGGGCGTCGGCCCCGGCGACGAGGTCATCACCGTCGCGAACGTCGGGATGCCGCCGGTGGTGGCCGTCAAAGAGGCCGGCGCGACGCCTGTCTTCGTGGACGTCGATCCGCTGACCCGCAACATCGATCCGAGCAAGATCGCGGCGGCCATCACGCCGAGAACGAAGGTCGTGCTGGCGATCCACCTGTTCGGCCACCCGATAGATGTGGATGCCATCCGCAAGGTCATTCAGCCGCACGGCATCAAGCTGCTCGAGGACTGCGCCCAGGCGCACGGCGCGCGCTACAAGGGCAGGCGCGTCGGCAGCATGGGCGATGCCGCCGCCTTCAGCTTCTACCCGACCAAGAACCTCGGGGCCTACGGCGACGGCGGGTTCATCACCACCAACGACGCGGAGGTGGCTGACCGCGCGCGGCTGCTGCGCGGCTACGGCTGGCGTCAGCGCTACATCAGCGAAACGCACGGCGTCAACTCGCGGCTCGACGAGCTGCAGGCGGCGATCCTGCGGGTCAAGCTGCGCCACCTCGACGCTGCCAACGACGAGCGTCGCCGCCGCGCCTCCCTCTACGACGAGTCGCTGGAAGGGATCACGATTCCAACCACCGCCCCATGGGCTGAGCCGGTCTACCACCTGTACGTCGTCGAGGTGGACGGTCGCGACGAGCTACGCGCGGCGCTCCAGGCGGCCGGCGTCGGGACCGATGTCCACTACCCGCTGCCCAGCCACCTGCAGCCTGCCTGCGCCGACCTCGGGATGGGGGCTGGCTCGCTGCCCGTAACCGAGTCGCTGGCGGCCCGCGTGCTCTCGCTGCCGATGTACCCCGAGCTGCCACTCGAACACGTGGAACGGGTCGCCGAGATCGTCTCGCGGCTCGCGGCCCACCGGTAAGCTCGGACTCGCATGGAGCGCGAACAGTACGACCTGATGTTCGCTCAGGAGGAGCGACACTGGTGGTATGTGGGCATGCGACGGATCTCGACGGCGCTGCTGGAGCGGCACCGTCCGAGGGTGGATCGAGTCAACGGTCGTCCTCTGGACGTGCTGGACGCCGGCTGTGGCTCGGGCGGCATGACGCGCTACCTGCAACGGTTCGGGCGGGTGACGGGGATCGACCTGGCGCCGGAGGCGGTCGGGCTGGCGCGGACGCGCGGCCTGACCCGGCTGGCGCGCTCGTCGGTCGGCTCGATCCCGTTCCGCGATGGCTCCTTCGACATCGTGACGAGCTTCGACGTGCTGTACCACCTGAACGTGGACGACGACCGGGGCGCGCTCTCGGAGATCCACCGCGTGCTGCGCCCGGGCGGGGTCGCCCTGATCCGCCTGCCCGCCTTCGACTGGATTCGCGGGGCGCACGACGAGGTCGTCCACACCCGCCATCGGTACACGCGCGAGGAGCTGACTCGCAAGCTGGAGTCGGTCGGCTTCCTGGTCGAGCGGTCCACCTACGCCAACTTTCTGCTGTTCCCGCTTGCGCCGATCAAGCGCTACCTGGAGCTTCGCAGCGACACCCACGAGGCGACGGACCTCTGGCGTCCGCCCGGCCCGTTCAACCGCGTCCTGGCCGACCTGCTGAGCCTGGAGTCGCTGGCCGCCATGACGGTCGGGCTGCCGTGGGGGCTGTCCGTGTTCGCCGTTGCCCGGCGGGTCGATCCGTTGCCGTCCCCGGCCGTGGCCGCGCCGCTCGTGGCTGGGACGGCTGCGACCTGAGCTTCCGATGACAGCAGCCGTCACCCGTGTGGAGACCCGCAAGGGACCGGAGCGGTCGGGGGCGGCGCAGGAGCCTCCGGCCGTCGCCCCGCAAGCCGCCACGCGCTGGGATCGCCGCGAGACCGTACGTGAGCTGCTGCCGCTGCTGGCGTTTGCCGCCTGCTCGCTGATCCTCTTTTGGGAGGATCTGTTCCGGAACCTCGTCATCGCGGAGCGCGACACCGAGCTGTTCTACCTGCCGTTGACCCGCTGGTTCCTCGGCGAGCTGCGGGCCGGGCATCTGCCGCTCTGGATCCCGCTGATCTTCAGCGGCTACCCCCTGTTCGCCGATGGTGAGATGGGGATGCTCTACCCGCTGAACCTCGTCGTCGGGCTGCTGGCCGGGCCGGACCGCTTCATGGCCGTGTCGCGGGCGCTGCACCTGTTCCTGGGCGCGTCGTTCATGCTGGTGCTGCTGCGCGTGCTCGGCGTCGGGCGGACGGCCTCGATAACGGGCGGGCTGGTCTTCGGCTTTGGCAGCTTCCTGGTGGCCCAGATCCAGCACGAGAACGTCGTTCGCAGCGCCGTCTGGCTGCCGCTGGTGCTGGCGTTCACGGAGCTTGGCCTGCGCGCAACCGGCTGGCGGCGACAACAGTGGCTGGCGGCCGGTGGCCTCGCGATGGCAATGGCCGCGCTCGGCGTCCACATTCAGCCGGTCTTTATGACCCTGGTGACGCTCGGGCTGTTCGTCGCCTACCGGGTGGTGGTCGGGCCGGTGGCCGGCCGGCCCTGGGAGCGCGGGCTGCTGCTGGCCTGGGCGCCAGCGCTGGTGGCCGGCATCGGGCTGGGGATCGCCGCCGCGCAGTGGTTGCCGCTCTACGAGCTGGGGCGGATGTCGTACCGTGGCCCCGGCCTCGGGTACGACCTCGCCATCACCTGGCCCCTGCGCTGGCAGAACCTCGCGACGATCATCCTGCCGTATCTGTTCAGGCTGCCGGATGGCCGCTGGGTCACGCTCTGGCAGCAGTGGGAGAGCTACCTCTACGTCGGGATCCTGCCGCTCGGGCTGGCGATGGTCGGGGTGCTGGCCAGCCGACGACGCATCGTGCCGTTCTTCCTGCTGCTGGCGGTCTTCGGGCTGCTCGTCGGGCTGGCCGAGCAGAGCCCGCTCAACATCCATCGGCTGCTCTGGTCGTTGCCGGGCTTCTCGTCGCTGCGAGCGCCCGGGCGGTACGCCTACCTGATCGTCTTCGCGATGGCCGGGCTGGCGGCGTTCGGCCTGGACGCCTTGATGCGGCAGCGCCGGCGGTCCTGGCTGGCAGTCTCGGGCGCAGCCCTGTTCGCGGCGGGCGCCGGCGTCGTCGTCTACCTGATCGCCGGACTCCACCGCCGGCTGGTGGCCGATCCGGTCCGCTGGAAGATGCTGATCGACGAGAGCTACCTGTCCGTGCTCCACGAGCACGGCTGGCTCAGCGGCGAGATGGTCTACGACGCGCTCGTGAACGGTCTCAGCCTGTCCAATCCGCAGGCACAGCTGACCGTGGGGCTGCTGGTCGGCGGGAGCGTCCTGCTGCTGGCCTGGGCGCTGCTGCCACGGATCAGGCCCGTCGCGGCCGGTCTGGCCATCGTGATGGTGGCGGGCGACTTGCTCCTCTTCGGCCACGGCTATCACCCGCGCGTGCCGTACGCCTCGCTGGTCGAGCCGTCGCCGGTGGCTGCGTACCTTGCCACGCTCGGCCCTGACGCCCGCGTCTTCGCCGATTCGTCGCTGCGGTTCCTGGAGCCGAACACCCTGCTCAGGAATCGGGTGCCGACCGTGGCGGGGTACGCCTCGCTCGGCACGCAGCGGCATTTCGAGTACTGGTCGTCGGTGGACAGCCAGGAGGATGCCCTGCTGGACCTCTGGTCGGTCGGGCAACTGGTCATGGCCAGCCCGCCACGCGACGTGGAGATCGTCCAGGGGACGGCGTACCGGCCCTACAACGCCCTCTTCCGCGGGACGGCGTCGAACCGCACGGGGTTCGCCCAGTTCACCGTCGAGCCGACGCGCACGGTCGAGCTGCGGGTGCTCTCGACGCTGGTGGACGGCGTGCAGATCGACCAGGACACCCCGATGGCCGAGGTCACGCTGGTGGGCGCGGACGGCATGCGGCGCTCGGTGCAACTGCTGGCCGGCGTCCACACCGCCGAGAACGCCTACGACCGTCCGGATGTGCAGACCCACCTGCGCCACGCGCGCCCGGCCGTAGCAGGCCGGATTCCAGACACCGACCCGTCTGGCCTGCCGACGCGCACAAACGTCTATTTCGCCCGGTTCGACGTCGAGGCGATGGACGTCGTCGGCGTCGAGCTGCGGCAGATCTACCCGGTCGGGCACACGCGGATTTTCGGGCTGGGACTGGTAGACCCGGCCGGCAAGGTTCGCTCGGTGTTCAGCACAGACCGCTCGAAGTTTCGCCAGCTCTGGCAGCAGGACGGCATCGCCGTACTCGAGAACACCCGGGCCTTTCCACGGGCCTACGTCGTGCCAGAGGGCGTTTTCAGGACGCGGGCCGAGGACGCCGCGCTGGTGCGGATGGGATCGCGGCCGTTCGACGGCAGCCGACAGGTGGTGCTCGAAGAGGGGCCGACCGAGGGTCTGCCGCTGGTCCGCCCGCGCTTCGGCCAACCGCTCGATCCATCGGCGATGCCGGTCGCGGCGTCGGTCACCGACGTCAACTCAGATCGCTTGCGGATCGCGACGCCGGACGGCCCCGGCGGCTTCCTGGTGCTGACCGACCTGTACCACCGCGGCTGGCGCGCCCGCGTGGACGGCCAGCCGGCGCCCGTCTACCTGGCCAATTTCCTGTTCCGGGCCGTGGCGCTGCCGCCGGGGCCGCACACGGTCGAGCTGGAGTTCGATCCGCTCTCGCTGCGCGTCGGCGCGGCGATCAGCGTGGCAGTGCTGCTGTTCGCGGCGATGATCGGGCTGGCGCTGCCCTGGCTGGCCTCCCGCCGCCGGTAGCCTGACTCCGCCGGTCCGCCCGGTCGGGTACCATCCCGCACGGCATGGTATCGACGACGATAGACACCCCGGAGACTGCCAGACCACGACGGTCGGGCATGTTCCTCCTGATCTCGCTGGTGCTGGCGACGTACTTCGGCAACGGCTCTGCCATCGCGATGACGCCGTTTCTGCTCGACATCGCCCGCGATCTCAACGCGGACCTGTCGGCGATGGGCGTGCTGCTGGCCGCCAGCAGCGTCACCTGGGGCACCGTCTCGCTGTTCGCGGGGGCGATCTCCGACCGGCTCGGGCGGCGGCCAGTGTTGCTGGTCGGGCTGGCGGGCCTCGCGCTCTCGCCGCTGGGGCTGGCCGCCTCGACCGTGGTGCCGGTCGCATTCGTCGCGCGGGTGATCGGCGGGTTCGGCGGGGGCGCGTTCATGGGCACAGCGTTCGCGGCGGCCTCTGACGCCTTCCCAACCGCCGAACGCGGGCGGGCGCTCGGCTGGATGATCACCGGCCAGTCGATCTCGCTGGTGCTGGGGGTGCCGTTGGTGGCCTACCTCGCCTCGTTCGTCGGGTGGCGCGGGGCGCTGGCGTTTCAGGGCATGGCGGTGCTGCTGGCAGCCTTGCTGGTCTGGCTCACCGTGCCGGGCTTGCCGGCGCGCGCCCGCGCTGCCGCTGCTGCCGGACCGAGCGTCTGGAGCCTGATGACGCCGCGTGTGTTGGCCCTGCTCACGGCCAACTCGATGGAGCGATTCTGCTACGGTGGCGTGGCCGTCTACCTCGCCACCTACCTCACGACCAGCTACGGCGTCTCTCTGGAGGTGCTGGCTGTCGGCCTCGGGCTGGTGGCCCTCGGGAACCTCTGCGGCAACTTCGTGGGCGGCGAGCTGAGCGACCGACTCCGCTCGCGGACGGCCCTGTCGGCCGTCTCGCTGCTGGTGACCGGCCTGCTGGCGTTGCCGCTGCTGCTCTGGCAGCCCGGACTGTGGGTCTCGGTAGCGTTCGGCTTCGTCTACACCGTCGCCAACGCCATCGGACGGCCGTCGCTGATGGCCGGCGTCAGCGAGGTCTCGAACGAGGCGCGCGGCGCGCTGCTCGGCGTCAACATGACGTTCGCCAGCTTCGGGTGGCTGGGATCGCAGGCCGTGGGCGGCTGGATCATCACGACGATGGGCTTCCCGGTGTTCGGAGCGATCACGGCGGCCTGCGGCGTCGTCGGCGCCCTGATGGCGGTGGCAGGCCGGATGCCGAGCCGCGAGGCCGCCCAGGGCCCCGCTTGACGGACGGCGCCTGCGCGCCGGATGACGCCCCGCGTGTCTGATGACGCCCTGCTGATGGGCGCTCGACATGGCCTGCCGCCGTGAGCGTCTGATGTAGCTTCCCGCCGGCCCGGCCCGATCCTGGCTACAATCGCTCATCGACTTGCCAGTCTATCCGCAGCCGCGTGGCTGCGCTCGCGCATCATGCAGAGGAGCGTCACTTGAACAAGCGGAAGAAAGTCGCCATTCGGAAGCATCGCGCCAAGGCCAAAAAGCTCGAAGAGAAGAAGCGGATGACGACGCTCGCGCGGCGACGGTGACGGGAACGGACCAGGGCGGGCAGGACCTCCTGCTCGCCATCGCCGACGACCTGATGGTGCGCTCGCGTATCGACGCGGCGGCGGAGGCGGCCGGCGTCGAGATTCGCTACGTCAGCCGATTCGAGGACATTCCGGCCGCTGCCGGCCGTGCCCCGCGCGCGCTGCTGGTCGGGATGGCTGCCACCCGCCGCCCCTGGGCCGAGATCATCCGGCAGGTCCGCGCGGATGCTGCGACGGCCGGCTTGTACGTGCTGGCGTTCGGGCCGCACATGAACCAGACCTTGCGCTCACAGGCGCTGGAGGCCGGCGCTGACCGGGTGGTCGCGAACTCGGCGTTCATGCGGATGCTGCCGACGCTGCTGGTGACGCCGACGGCCCCCGCCGAAGACGACGAGTAGTGGCTCGTCTGGCGTCAATCACCGGGTCGCTCAGTGCCGGTCGTCATCCCGACCCCATTCGGCGAGCTCAGGGCAAGCTGCGCGAGGCACGAACACACCCGCTCGTCATCCCGACCGCGGCGAGGCACGAGCGGAGAGGGATCTTCTCCTTCTGTGGCGTGAGGAAGATCCCTCGACTGCGTTCGCACGCTCACTCTGCTCGGGATGACGGTTATGGGAGCAGCCTCACGTCGCTCGGGATGACGGGGGAGGGTCGTCAGGATTGCCCTGAGCGTGCCGAACGGGTCGCTTCCCACGGGATGACGGGTGAAGCGTCGGCAGAGGTCCAACTCGGTCGTTCACGACTGACGGACCACTAGATCGGCAGCGAGTACCCGCCGTCCACAACCAGGATGTGGCCACGGATCATCTCGCCGCCGGGGCCGCACAGGAACCGCACGGCCCGCGCGATGTCCACTGGCTCGACCATCCGCCCCGCCGGCGTCTTCGACTTCGCGTCGCCCAGCATCTCCTCGCGGCGCGGGAAGTGGCTCAGCGCATCCGTGTCCACGAGGCCGCCCGACACCGCGTTGACGGCGATCCCCAGCGCCGACAGCTCGATAGCGAGGTAGCGCGTCAGCGACTCCAGCGCCGCCTTCGAGATCCCCACCGCCGAATACTCGGGGAAGACGCGCCCGCCGCCCAGGCTGGAGATGCCGACGATCCGCCCGCCCCGGCCGTCCATCAGCGGCGCGGCGGCCTTCGCGCACAGCCACGCGCCGCGCGCGTTGATGTTCATCGTCCAGTCCCAGTGGCGGGTTTCCAGCTCACGGAGCGGCCGGATGACGCCCGAGGCCGCGTTGTTGACGAGGATGTCCAGGTAGCCCCAGCGGTCCCCGATCTCCCCGAACATGCGGTCCACCTTGTCCGGATCGCCGACGTGCGAGCGGATGATCTCCGCCTGCCGGCCGAGCGCCCGCACGGCCTGGGCAGTCTCCTCGGCGGCGTCGCTGTTGCGGAGATAGTTGACCAGGATATCCGCGCCCGCCTCGGCAAGCTCCAACGCGCAGGCCCGGCCGATTCCACGCCCGCCGCCCGTCACCAGCGCGAGCTTCCCCGCTAGCTCCATCGAGAGACCTCCAGCACGAGGCGAATTCTACCGGACGCCGCCCAGGCCGCCGGCGCGGCGTGGCATCCAGGGCGGGCGCGCTTCTAGAATCCGCCAGCGCCGCCCGTATGCGACTCCTGGTGAGGAGGCGTGACCTTGCGTCGATTGCTGCCGTGGATCGTGCCGTTCGTCGCGCTGGTCATCGTCGTGTCCGGCCTGAGCGTCATCAGCGCCGTCCTGGGGGATCCCGCCGAGCACAGTACGCTCGGTGCGCTCGGCAGCGTCCAGTTCGTCCTCAACACCAACGCCGCCGCCCTCACCAGCGCGATGGCGGTGCTGATCGCGCTGGTGCTGCTGACCGTCCAGTTGACGGCACAGCGCTACTCGTTCAGCGTGATCGGGATCTTCGTGCAGGATCCCGTGAACTCGCTGCTGATCGGCCTCTTCATCATCACTATCGTGTTCAACCTGTGGCTCGGGCTGGTGCTCAAGGAGACGTACATCCCCGTCTTCGCCACGCTGGTCGGGATGGTGCTGATGACGCTCTGCTTCGCGATGCTGCCGCCGTACATCCTGTACCTGTTCGAGGTGATCCGCCCGGACAACATCCTCGATCATATCCAGCAGCGATTCCTGGAATCCGTGATGCCCGTCGAGGGCCTTCGACAGGTCGAGCAGCGGCGGGCCATGGCGATGCGTCGCATCTCCCAGATGGGCGACATCGCGCGGACGGCCGTCAACCAGTCGGATGGCGCGGTCGCCCGGCACGCTGTCTGGGCGCTGTACTGGAGCATCGCCTCGTACCTCGAACGGAAGGCGACCATGCCGCCGGCCTGGTTCAGCGTCGAGGAGCACCAGTTCCGGGGACGGCACGAGCTGATCGTCCGCGAGATCGAAGAGACGATGACGTGGGTCGAGGTCCGCATGCTCGACGAACTGCGGGAGGTCTTCTTTGCCACGCTGAACAAGCTCCACGATGTGAATACCACCGTCGCGCTGGTGCTTCGCCTGCTGGGCGAGAAAGCCGTCGAGCGGAACGATGTCGGCCTTTCGGTCGGCGTGATGAAGTTCTTCAACACGGTTCTGCGGGCGGCCATCAACCAGGGCGACGTTCGCGCGGGCTACCACGTGCTGTACCAGTATCGCCTGATGGCCGATACGGCGATGATTCACCATCCGGATATGACGCTCCAGATCGCCCACCGCCTCAGCTACTACGGCGACGCGGCGGCTGGCGGGCCGCTCCTGTGGATGTCGGCGGCTGCCGCCTACGACCTTCGTATCCTGGCCGAGAGCGCGCTCGAACATGGCGCTGGCTGCGACGTGGCCGCTGCCATCATCGGCGAGCTGATCGACACGGTGCGGCGTGGCGAGGCGAAACGGTCGCCGGCGCTGACGCAGCTCTACAAGATGACGTTGGCGCTCGGCGCGTTCTGCCTGGCGAAGGGTGAGCCGGCGAGCACCCAGCTGCTGGCGCATGCGTTGGCGAGCGTGCCGCCCCCCACGCTTGACGCGGCGCTCTCCGAGCTGTTGACCATCGACGATCCTGTCTTCTGGGAGCTGACCGACCGCGTGGTGAACTTCGACTACGTGGAGCCCGAGGCCCGCGGCTGTCTGCCGGCATTCCGCGCCATGGTCCCGGATGCGGCGCTGGCCGTCGAGGACGGCGCAGTCAAGCCTGGAGCGGCTGCTCCGGCCTCATCCTGAGAACCGTCGCGCCGGGCCGCACGCCGAGGCCGCCCAGGATCTCGCGGGCGCGCTCGCGCCGTCGCTCGGCCGCGCGCGTATCGCCAGCCGCGTCATGGACTTCGGCCGCGACTATCATCGTGCGCGCAAGCTCGTACGGCTGGGCAAGCTCATCGGCCGTCCTGAGCGCCGACTTGACGCTCGCCCGCGCCCTGTCAAGCTCGCCTGCGTGGAGCGCCAGCAGCGTGTCGGCGCGGTCGGCCGCCAGGACTGCCGCGCGCCGTCCGAACGCTGTACCCTGGCTGCGCGCCCGCGCACTGTACCCTTCGGCCCCCGCACGGTCACCCAGCTCGGCCAGGGCCTCGGCTGCCAGCATCTCCATCGTCAGCGAGCACTGCGCGCAGCCAAGCTGCTCGGCCACCCGCCCGGCTGCTGCTAGGCGGCTCCGAGCGGCCTCGTCGTCGCCGGCCCGCAGCCGGTTGACCCCCAGCAGCGCGCCCATCAGCACGGCCCGATGGGTGTTGTTCGCGTCGCTCAGCCAGACGGTCATCTGCTCGGCAGCGGTGTCGTAGTCGCCACGCCAGGTGAGCAGCAGCATCAGCCACCACTCAAAGATCGCGCCGACGCCGACGATGGTCGTGGGAAGGCCCGTCGCCAGCTGGAGGTTGGTCTCGGCGACCTGCCATTCGCCCAGGAGCACCTGTCCGATCCCGAGGATGCCGCGCGCTGTCGTCTCGCCAACGGTGGAGCCCGTCGAGCGGGACAGCTCCAGCGCTTCCTCCATATCGGCACGATCCTGGGCGTCGAACGTCCAGAGCGCCCAGACTCGGACCAGGGCGCGCGCCGTGAGCGCCTTGTAGAGGATGGGCCGCTCCTCGGGGCGAGCGCGGGCTGCCGTGACCCACTCATCTGTGAGCCTGGGCAGCTCGTCCAACAGCTCGCCCATCATAGACGGGTGGGTCAGCGCCTCGTACGCCTCCGAGAGGTGCCGGAACGATCCGCGCTCGCGGGCGATCTGGAGAGCCTTGCGGCCGGCCTCGGCAGCGGCCGCTGCATTGCTGGCCCAGGTGTACATGCTTGCCTTGAGCGCCCAGGCCGAGGCCAGGTCAGGGGAGCCGTCGGGCAGGAACCGGAAGGCGGCTTCGAGCTTGGTGCGGGTCGCGTCAATATCACCGGCGTAGCTGTGCAGGCGGGCCATCTTGAGGGCCAGCGCGCCGACGACGGACTTGTGCTGGCGCGTGATGGCGCCGTCCTCCGAATCGTTCAGGGCGTCCAGGTTGACCATCAGCGCCCGCTTGAAGTCGTCCAGCGCGGCGTCGTACTGGCCGAGCAGCGTGCGAATGTCGGCGCGGCGCTCGGCCAGCATCGCCACCACCTCCGGCGCCGCCCCTGCTGCCGAGCGCGCGGCGGACTCCAGCGCGATGGTGAACGCGGCCACCGCCTCGTCGTTGGCGTACGCCGCCGCGGCCTGTTCGGCGGCCAGCCGGCTGTAGCGAAACGCCCGCTCCCAGGACTCGCCCTCCCAGAAGTGACGGGCAAGCTCGCCGTACTGCTCCTCCAGGTTGTCGGAGTAGATCTCCTCCAGCGCCCACCCGATCTGGACGTGGAGTTCGCGCCGCCGCCGCAGCAGCACCGAGCCGGCCGCCGCCTCGTGGATCAGGGTCTGGGTGAAGGCGTAGCGGCGCTCGGGGATGACGGCTTCCTCGCGGAGCAGCCCCGCCCGGAGCGCTTCTCGCAGGTGGCGATCCAGCTCCGGGCCGGCGTCCAGCACCCGCCGCAACACCCGCTCCGAGACCTCGCGGCCGACCAGCGCCGCCACCTGGAGCGTGCGGCGCACGCCGACGGCCAGCCGGTCGATGCGCGCCAGCACGGTGGCGATCAGCGTCTGTGGGATCTGCAGCTCGGTCACGTCATGGTCGGCCACCCAGGTCTCGCCGGACCAGCGCAGCGCGCCGCTGTCCACCAGCGCCCGCAGCATCTCCTCGATGAAGAACGGGTTGCCGTCCGTCCGCTCCAGCACCAGCGCCTCGATGTTTGGCGGCGTCTCCGAGCACGAGAGCAGGCTGCACATCAGCTGATGGGCGGCCTGCTCGGAGAGCGGATGCACGACCATCTCGGCATAACGATGCGGAAACGTCCGCGCGGCCTGCTCTTTGAGCTGCCAGGACGGCGCATCAGGCTCGGGCGTGAAGACGTAGTAGAAGAGGATCGGATGCTCGTCGGTGAGCGGCATCAGCTCAAGCAGCACGTCGATTGAGCTGGGATCGGCCCACTGGAGTGCGTCGAGCACCAGCACCAGCGGCCGGTCCGCCATCAGCGCCGCGAACAGGCGGCGCAGCGCCTCGACCACTCGCCACTGAAGCTGCGCGGCGGTCAGGCCGGCGGTCTGCTCGCCATCGGACTCCGCGCCCAGTATGAGGCCGAGCGGCGGCAGCAGCTCTGACAACTGGAGCCGGTCCAGACTCTCGCTGAGGGCAGCCGCCAGCCGAGCATCCGAGCCGCCCGGCCGCACGCCCAGCAGCCTCGTCACGATCTCCCGGATGAGCCGGTAGCTCAGGCCCTGAGCGTGCGACGGCGCAGCCGCCTCGATCCAGCGCAGCCCTAGCTCCTCGGCATGGTCGCGGACCTCGGCCAGGAGCCGCGTCTTGCCGATACCGTGCTCGCCGATCAGCGCGGAGAGTTGCCCGCGCCCCCGCGAGAGGTCGGCCACGTGGCGGCGCAACTCCTGCAACTCCAGCAGGCGGCCCACCAGTGGGAACCGCCGGTCCTGTGGGCGCTGCGCGAGGACCGGCACATCGCGGAGCAGGGCGCCGCGCAGCGAGTAGGCTGGGACTGGCTGCGCCTTGCCTCTGAGCATCAGCGGCTCGACGGGCGCGAGGTCGAAGACGCCGCCAGCCTGCCGGGCCGTCTGCTCGCCCATCAGCGTGCCGCCCGGCTCGGCGGCGGTCTGGAGGCGAGCCGCCGTGTTCACGACGTCGCCGAACACCGAGTACTCACGGTGGCCGCCGACGTCGCGCACGCCGGCGATCACCTCGCCGGTGTGGACGCCGATACGCAGCCGCAGCTCCAGCTCCTTGCCATCGCGGTCGAGCTGGGCCAGCGAGCCGACGGCCTGGTGCATGGCGATGGCGGCATGGACGGCGCGAACGGCGTCGTCTTCGTGGGCGGTCGGTGCGCCGAACAGCGCCATGATCGCGTCGCCCATGAACTTGTCGATGGTGCCGCCGTACAGCGACACAGCCTCGGCCAGCCGAGCCAGGACCGCCGCCGACAGCTCGCGGACGTCCTCGGGGTCGAGCCGCTCCGAGAGCGTCGTGAACCCGACGATGTCGGCGAAGAGGACTGACACGACGCGCCGTTCCTCGACGAGCACATCCTCGTCATCGAGCAGCGCCGCGCCATCGAGAGACGGTGTCGCCGCCTCGCCGCCGCGAGCAGGAAAGGTCGCGCCCAGGGCCGTCGCGCCCAGGGCCGTCGCCATCATCGCCGCCCCGGCTGACGGCCGCCCGACCGTCTGTGCGGGCGCGTCTGGCCGTGTCGTCGCGCCCGAGATGCGCCCTGCACTCTCAAGGGGCGCTGCCGCAAATGAGGGCGCGGGCAGCGGTCGTGCGCTCAGCAGGGCGGCCGGCAGCGGTTCGCGCGGTGCGCCATCGGCGACGGTCGCCGGCAGGATCAGGCCGCTCCCACAGCCGGTGCAGAACTGCTGGCCGAGGACGGCCTCGGCGCCACAGCTCCAGCAGTGGAAGAGCAGGCGCGTGCCACACGTCCCGCAGTGGCGGGCCGTCACCGGGTTGGACGATTGGCAGACGGGACAGCGGCCAGGGCCGTCCGGCAGGATGGATGGGGCGACGATCTCCGGCACGCTCATAGCGGAGTTATAGCCACGCGCCTGCGCCGACTGGCGAAACTCCTGCAGGACGGCCCGTGCACCGTCTCGTATAGCCGATCTGGGCTGCTGTCAGGCCGTACCCGTGGGGCTGCTGGGAACCGTTTTCATTCACGGAAGGCCAGGATCGGATGGTGCGCCAGCCGCGCCGCGACGAGGCCGGCGGTGCATGGTGGGAGGTCAGGCGTGCGCGACATAAGCATCGGCTCAGGACGGCTTATCCTCGTCCAGGGCGATATCACTGAGCTGGAGCGGCGTGTCGGCGCAATCGTCAACTCAGCCGCCGAAGACCTGCGTGCCGGCGGCGGCGTGTCCGCTGCGATCCATCGCGTTGGCGGCATGGAGCTCGGCGTCGAGTGCCGCTGGATCGGCACGGCGCAGACGGGGACGGCCGTCGCGACCACCTCCGGCAACCTCAACGCCGACGCCGTGATCCACGCGGTTGGTCCACTCTGGACGGGCGGCCGGGCTGGCGAAGAGAAGCTGCTGGCGTCCGCGTACCGCAGCGCGCTCGACATCGCCGAGAACATCGGGCTGGCGTCGGTCGCGTTTCCGTCGATCAGCACGGGAACGCACGGCTTCCCCTTCGACCTGGCGACGAACATCGCCATCGGCACGACCGCCTCGTTCCTGCGGCGCGCGCGGAGCGTCAAGGACGTCCTGCTGGTGCTCTACACGCCCGAGGAATACCAGGTGTACGAACGGGCGTTGGACCGTTTCGAGCGGTTCCACGCGAGACGGGCAGCGCAGGAGGCCGCGCAGCGCGCCAGTTGAGGCTGGTGTCCCCTATGGCGCTTCCTGAACCCGGTACCGGCCGCCGTACTTCGCCTCGCCCACGCACTGCTCGAACATGAACTGGCAGAGCCGCGTGCCCGGCCGCAGCGCCAGGGGCATCGGGCCGGCGTTGTTGATCTCGAGCGCCTGGTGGTTGTCGATGCCCGGCTGGATGAACGCCGCCGTGATGTGAACCATCAGACCCAGCCGCGCGAACCGGCTGCGCCCCTGCAGCCAGCCGCACAGGTCGTTGGGCAGGCGGATGCGCTCGCGGGTCAGGCCGTGGCAGGTCTCGCCGGGCATCAGCACGAAGTAGTCGTCCTCGCCCACCTCGACGATCTCGGAGACGGTCTCGTAGGCCGCTTCCTCGGTGACGTGGAAGATGTCGCGGACGCGCTTGAACACGCGAAACTGCTTCGCGAGGTGCAGGTCGATGGAGGCCGGCCCGACCCACTGCTCGTCGAACGGGTCGATGCCGATATCCCCTGCTTGGACCCGCCGGATGATCTCGTCGCGCGTGAGAATCGCCATCGCTCTCCACCGCCGATGTCGGCTCGCCCCGTGAGCCTTCCGGGACGGTCCCACGATTCTACTGACGATACGCTGTCGAGCGGCACACTTCGGGCGCGGCATCTGGCGCGTGTCATTCGGGTGGGCGCGCGAACAACGGCGCAGCTACCATGCCGAAGCGCTGGCGCCGGGCGACCGTCAACGGCGACCGTCAACGGCGATCGTCAACGGCGATCGTGGGAGGATCGTGCTGGGGTTCGCGGGTGAGCAGTGAAGCGGGCGCGGTTGGGGAAGCGCGGGCCACGTGCGTGCAGGCGGCCCAGGCGACCCCTCCGTCTCGCCCGGTCCCGACGCCGTTCCAGCTCTACCTCGCCTTCTTCAAGATCGGCATCTGCGCGTTCGGCGGCGTCGGGCCGTGGGCGCGAAGGGTGATCGTCGAAGAGGAGGGCTGGTTCGACGACCGCGAGTACGCCGAGCTGCTCGGTTTGGCCCAGGTGCTGCCCGGCCCCAATGTCGGCAACGTCTCGGTCTTCATCGGCGACCGCTTCCACGGCGCGCTCGGCGCGGCGCTGGCGCTCGGCGGGCTGATGACCGGTCCGATTGTGACGCTGCTGCTGCTGGGCATGGGCTTTGACTGGCTGGTCTCGTTCCCGCCGATCGACGGCGCGGTGCATGGCGTCGCGGCGGCAGCGGCCGGCCTGTTCATCGGGACGGCGTTGAAGATGGCCGACCGGCTGCGCCTCGGGCTGCCAGCACTGGCGATCCTCGGGTGTGCCTTCGTGGGCATCGGGCTGCTGCGGCTGCCGCTGCTGCCCGTGATCGGCGTACTGGCCCCGATCAGCATGCTCCTGGCGTGGCGGCTGCGATGGTAGACCCGTACGTGCTCTGGGAGCTGTTCTTCAGCTTCGCGCGGCTGTCGCTGTTCGCGGTTGGCGGCATCCAGGCAGTCATCTCCGAGGTGTACCGTGAGGTGGTGGAGGTTCACGGCTGGATGACCGCCGCCGAGCTGGCTGCGCTGGTGGCGCTGGCCCAGGCCGCGCCCGGCCCGAACGGGCTGATGCTGGCGCTGGTAGGGTACCGGCTGGCCGGCGTCCCGGGATTCTTCGTCTCGGTGGTGGCTGTGGCCCTGCCGCCCGCCGTGGTGGCGTTTGCGTTCACGCGGGCGCGTCGGAGGCTGGCGACCTCCCGCTGGCTGCGCGTTGCCCAGACCGGACTGGTGCCGGTGGTGGTCGGGTTGATGCTCGCCAGCGGGCTGGTCAGCGCCCGCGCCGCCGACGACACCTGGCTCAAAGTTGCCCTGACCGGAGTCGTCGCGCTGACGGTCTGGCGCACGAGCTGGAATCCGCTCTGGTGGCTAGCGGTCGGCGCGCTCGTCGGGCTGACCCGCTTCTGAAACCCCGCCCGTCTCTCCCGCGTTCCATGTTCCGATTGGCCGGTTGATCGCATGTCGCGACGACCCCTACCATCCTGGTGAGGGGTTGCCTGGACTGGTTGCATGGTCACTACGCCCGCCCACGACGACGAGCACACGCACCCACACCCGCGCCCGGCGACCCTGTGTCCGGAGGACCGGCTGCGCCTGATGGGCGAGCTGGCCCGGTCGTTCTCGACCATCCTCGAACCGCAACTCCTCTTCGAGCGCATCACCGAGCTGCTGACGCATCGGTTTGACTTCTTCTACACCACGATCATGCTCTGTCAGGGGCGCGATCTCGTGGTCAGGTCAGCCCACGGTCGAGATCACGGCTACGATGCCCGGATGCTCGGCCTGAGCTGCCGCATCGGCGAGAGCGGCGTCTCGGGGTGGGCCGCCGTCGAGGGCCGCACGGTGGTGGTGCCAGACGTGGCCGCCGAGCCGCGCTTCTGCTGGGCCTGGGCCGATCACGGCATTCAGTCCGCCGTGATGATCCCGCTGATGGGCCGCGAGGGGCTGATCGGCATGCTGGAGGCCGACAGCGACCGGCCCGACGATTTCCAGTCAGACGACATCAGCCTGCTCGAAGCGCTGGCCGGGCAGCTCGCCATCGTGATCGAGAACGCCCAGCTGTTGGAGGTCGAGCGGAGTCGCGGGCGGCGGCTCGCCACCGTCATGGAGATCGCCCGAAAGGTCACCTCGATCCTCGATCTCCAGGACCTGCTCTCGGAGACGACGGAGCTGCTGGCGAGCCGCTTCGGCTACCACAGCGTCGGCATCATGCTGCGCGACCGTGACGACGACGACTGGCTGGTGATGGCGGCCGGCAATGCTGGGGCAGCCCACATCCCAGATGGCGCGCGCCAGCATGTCCAGACCGGCATGTGCGGGCGCGCTGCCACCACGGGGCTGACCCAGCTGTCAAACGACACCAGCACCAACCCGCACTTCTTCCAGGGGCCGGGCTTGCAGACCCGCGCCGAGCTCGACGTGCCGCTCAAGGTCGGTGGGCGGGTGCTCGGCGTGCTCAGCATCGACAGCGATCAGCCGAACGCCTTCTCCGACGAGGAAGTGCCCTTCCTCGAGACGCTGGCCGACCAGATCGCCGTGGCGATCGAGAACGCCCGGCTGGTCGAGCGTGCCCGCGAGCTTGCCGCTAGCGACGAGCGGAACCGCCTCGCACGAGAGATCCACGACAGCCTCGCACAGAGCCTGATCGCCGTCTCGATGGAGCTGGACGCCGTCCAGCAGCACGCGGCGGACGATCCGTCTCGGGTCGTCGGGCTGATCGGCCATGCGCGCGATCTGGCACACCGCGCCGTAGAAGAGGCCCGCCACGCGATCTGGCGGCTGCGCCCGGCCGCGCTGGAGCGGCAATCGCTGACCGAAGCGCTGGAGGCTGAAGCGCGCTCGCTGGAGCAGGGCGGGGCCGTCGAGCAGGCGACGTTCACCGTCCAGGGGGAGCAGCGACCGCTCTCGCTGGAGATCGAAGCGGCGCTGTTTCGGATCGGCCAGGAAGCGCTCTCGAACGTCCGCAAGCACGCCCACGCCCGCCGCGTCCGGGTGGCCCTGACCTACGGCGAGCGGTCGGTCCGGCTGCTGATCGAGGACGACGGCCGGGGCTTCGACCACCGGGCCTCCATGCCCACGCAGGACGGCGGCTTCGGTCTGTCCGGCATCGAGCAGCGGGCGGCGCTGATCGGCGCAGATGTTGAAGTCGACTCGTCGCCCGGCTGGGGGACACGCGTCCGCGTGCTGGCGCCGAACGCCCCCACGTTCGAGCCGACTCCCGCCCTCACGCCGGTGCGCGTGCTGCTGGCCGACGATCACGCCCTGGTGCGCCAGGGGGTGCGCCGCATGCTCGACTCGATGCCCGGCCTGACGCTGGTGGCCGAGGCTGAGGATGGCCAGGAGGCCGTCGCGCGGACCCTGGAGCTGGCCCCGGACGTGGTGCTGATGGACGTGAGCCTGCCCGGCATCGACGGCCTGGAGGCGATCCGCCGCATCCATGCCGACCTGCCGTCGGTCGGCGCGATCGTGCTGTCGACGACCTCCCCTGACGACGTGGTGCTGGAGGCGGTGCGGGCCGGGGCGCGCGGCTACCTGCTCAAGGACGTCAGCAGCGACGAGTTGCGGACGGCCATTCAGACGGTTGCAGGGGGCGCATCGTACTTCGCGCCGGCGGTCGCCTCGAAACTGGCTGGCGGCGTCCACCGGGGAGGCTCGGCCACCGAGCGGCTGACCCCGCGAGAGCTGGCGGTGCTGCGCCGGTTGGCGACCGGCGCTCCGAACAAGGAGATCGCAGCCGCCCTGCGCATCTCCGAGAATACGGTCGAATCGCACCTCCGGAGCATCTACGGGAAGCTCGACGTGCGGAGCCGAACCGAGGCGCTGCGCCGTGCAACCGAATGGGGCATCGTCGCGGTTTGACCTGATGACAGGCGGTCGCGCCGGCCGATCTCGGCTGTTGCTCGCTCCCCTCGACTCCATGACGCGCGTCTCACGGATTTCCGTGATCCCCGGACCATCCGTTCGCGTCGTTCCCGGAGTCGAGCTCCTGTCCGAAAATCTCGGTGTACGACGGATGCGCTGCGGACGGCAGCCAGGACCGCTACAGGGGGTGCCTACTATGTCCCAAGACCACGCCTGGACTCTCGCAGAGCTGAGTCACACGCTGCACGCAGAGCGCCTCGCCGAGGCCGCTCGTGACCGGCTGGCGAAGCAGGTACAGAAGCCCGGACCGTCCCTGAGGGTGCTTCTGGCCAACGCGCTCCGCTACGTGGCAAGCCTTCTCGACGGGCAGCCCGGCATCCAGACGCATACCGATCGTCGGCTCGCAGGCGCCATCTAGGCGCGTTCGCAGGGGGGACGCTCGTCATGAGCGATGTAGCCGTTGCCGGAGTGCTCCTGGCGTTCTTCATCGCGCTCGCCATCACCGCGCCGATCTGGGGCTTCGACAGCCGCGACGGCGTACATAGTGACGAGCCAGCCAGGCGGGTGGCGTGGCTGCACGGTCCGCACAGTCACCTGTCGCAGGCGGCATCCTGGTCGAGCCGGGTTGGCTCGGCGTCGGGCAGCCGGACGGCACACCTGCTCCGGTCGGCCGCCAGCCGCCTCGAACCAGAGGTGGCAACGCTGGCCAGTGCCCAGGGACGGGCCGTTTCATGGGATGGCGGCCTGGGGCGATTGCATCTTCATTGGTGTTCCCGGAGCATCATGGAACGGGCGGTCGGGGACTGAAGTCCCCGCCTACAGTCACGCCGTCGCTGCGCGACGGCCGTCGGGAACGGCCGGCACTGGTGCGACTGGCGCGTCGCGCAGCGACTGCAGGATGGTAGGCGGGGCTTTCAAGCCCCGACGCGGCGGCACGACGACATCAACATGCAATC
>JADZEM010000158.1 GCA_020850535.1 Chloroflexota bacterium | reverse complement strand
TCCCTGTGCGCGGGAGAGGGGGAGCAACGACCGTCTCGTGTGTCTCCCCCTCTCCCGCGCACAGGGAGAGGGGGTCGGGGGGTGAGGGCCTACTCTACCGACGTGGGCGGTGGCCCCGACGACTCCCGGACGACGAGCGCCGGCTCCATCGCCACGTGGTGCGGCAGCCACGGCTCGTCGTCCGGCCAGCAGAGCCGCTGGAGCAGCAGCTCGGCCCCTTGCCGCCCGAGCTGCTGGACCGGGTGCGAGATCGTGGTGAGCGGCGGCACCGTGAACCCGGTGAATTCCAGGTTGTTCTGGCCCACCAGGGAGACGTCGTCGGGCACGCGCAGCCCGAGGTCGTGCAGCGCCTTGAGGATGGCGATGGCGTAGGTGTCGTTGAAGGAGACGATGGCCGTCGGGCGGGGCCTGATGCGGCGCATGGCGTCCATCAGCTTCTCGCGGGCGTCGGCCATGCTGTTGGTGCTGGAGACCAGCCACTCGGGGACGAACGGCAGTCCGGCCTCTGCCAGGGCGCGCCGATACCCTGGTGAGCGCTCGAGGCTCGGCAGGTTCAGCGGCTCGTGCAGGACGTGGTAGAGGATGCGCCGGTGACCCAGCTCCAGCAGGTGGCGCGTCGCCAGGTAGGAGCCGCGCTCGGCGTCGATCATCACGTAGTCGGCATCCACACCGTCCGCGGCTTCGAGGCGGCGGTTCAGCACCACGAACGGGATGCCCGACTCGGCGAGGCGGCGCATCTGGCCGGCGCCACCGGCCCCGGAGTTGACCAGGACGCCGTCAACGCGCGCCTCGATCAACTGTTGAAACGCCGCGCGCTCGATCTCGGCGGACGCGCCGCCATCGCTGACCATGACGCTGTAGCCGCGTGGCGTCGCGGCGTCGATGATCCCGCGCAGCAGCACCCCGTTGAAGGTGGTGGCGCGCGCATCGTAGACCACGACTCCGAGGATCTTGCTGGTGCCACCTTTGAGGGCGCGCGCATGGTGGTTGGCGGCGTACTTCAGATCCTGGGCCGCGGCGAGCACCCGCTCCTGGACCTCTTTGCGGACGTCGCTGCGCCCGTTGAGCACCCTGGACGCGGTGCTGATCGAGACCTGGGATCGCTGAGCGACTTCGCGGAGGGTGACGCGCATGAGTTCAGCTACTCACAGGCAGGCAGAATGCTGTTCGGCTGCAAAAGTTGCGGAAAGTTGCGCCGCTCTCAGTATACACGCCGTGAGTATTGAGAAGAACAGCAGCATCGGGCGGGCAGTTGGGTGCCGAAGCTGTCCGCGATCTCGTGTAGAGCGCGCAACAGACACTGTCACCCTGGGACGTTGTCATCCTGCGACGTTGTCATCCTGGGACGTTGTCATCCTGCGACGTTGTCATCCTGGGACACTGTCATCCTGCGACACTGTCATCCTGGGGCGTTGTCATCCTGCGACGTTGTCATCCTGCGACACTGTCATCCTGGGGCGTTGTCATCCTGCGACGTTGTCATCCTGCGACACTGTCATCCTGGGACACTGTCATCCTGAGCGCAGCGAAGGATCTCACCCGCTGACCGGCAACGTTCGCGTCAGCGGGTGAGGTCCTGCACTGCGTTCAGGATGACAGTGTTGCCTTGGTGAGGTGCATCGGGCGTTCCGCACGGTTCAGCGCGGGCCGGCCCCGCTCTTCGCGCCCTTGAGCCGGTCCGCGAAGTAGGTCTGGAGCTTCTCCACCTTCGGCGCAGCGACGGCCATGATGTACGGCTGGTACGGATTGGCGGACGCATACCCCTGGTGGTAGTCCTCGCCCACGTAGAACGTCTCCAGCGGCTCAAGGCTGGTGACGATCTTCTTGTCGAAGACGCCAGCCGCGTCCAACTGGTCGATGTACGCCTCGGCGACGCGCTTCTGCTCGGCGTCCTGGTAGAAGATGACCGAGCGGTACTGCGTGCCGACGTCCGCGCCCTGCCGATTGAGCGTGGTCGGATCGTGGGCCACGGACAGGAACAGCTTCAGCACCTGTCCGTAGCTGAGGATGCTCGGGTCGAAGCGGATCTGCACCACCTCAGCATGCCCGGTCCGTCCGGTGCAGACGGTCTTGTAGTCCGCCGTCTTGGCGCTGCCGCCCGCGTACCCGGAGGTCAGGCCCAGCACGCCCTCGACCTGCTCGAAGACGGCCTCGACGCACCAGAAGCAGCCGCCGCCCAGGATCACTGACTGCTCGCCGCCGGTGGCTTCGATGTCGAGGTCGGGATCCGGAAACTGGTCGGGAGAGATGCGGAGCGAGGTGCCACCCCATCCAGCCATCGTGTTGCTCCTTGCCAGGCGCGCGCCGTGTCTCTTCGCCAGCGAGGGCCGCCGGCGAGGGCCGCCAGTGGCGCGCGCCTGTTGTACTGTCTTCATCGTACCTGGGGAGCGTTACGCGGCGGCGACAAATCGAGCGGATGGGATGGGGGCGGCCTGGGCCGCGGCGTCCTGCTCCACGACGAAGCGCGCGGGCCTCCCACTGGCCCGGTTTGGTGTACGCTGAGGTATCGGTGCGGCGCTCGGCTTCAGGGTGGAAGCCACCGAACGGAAAGGGGTCTCCCGTGGGGGGCTCGCGCCAGACCTGGGACGCGATCGTCGTCGGGGCGAGAGTTGCCGGCAGTACGCTGGCGATGTACCTCGGCCGGGCCGGCCTGCGAACGCTGCTGATCGACCGCGCGCAGTTTCCCGCCTACGTCCCGCGACAGGGTTCCTGGGAGCATCCGACCGAGCGCCGCTGGCAGGAGCTGGGCGTCTGGCCCGCCATTCGGGCGGTGGGCGCACCGGCCCGGCGCGGCTACTACTCGGCGGTTGGCGATGCGGTCCTGCGCTACCGATTCCCAGAGGGCGACCCGGCCGCCTACAACATGATGGTCCGGCGGATCGTGCTGGACGACATCCTGGCGCGGCACGCGGCTTCGTTGCCGGGCGTCGAGCTACGGATGAGCCAGTCGGCCAGCGCGCTGCTGTGGGACGGCGACCGTGTCGTCGGCGTGGGAGTAACCGAGGCGGGCCGCGCCTATGAGGAGCGCGCCAGAGTGGTCGTCGGGGCGGATGGGCGGCACTCCTGGATGGCGCGGCAGGTCCAGGCCCAGGAGTACGAGCGCGTCGTCTCCCCCAAGGCGAACTTCATCGCCGACTACGCCAACACGAACGTCCAGCCAGACATGTCGGTGCGGCTCTGGGACGGCATCGGCTCGATGGGCATGGTGATGATGGAGGACAACCTCGTCACCATCGGGATGGGCGTGCCGCTGACCGATCTGCCGGCCTTCCGGGCCGGCCTGCCGGAGAGCTTCGAGCAGCGGCTGCGGCGGCACCCGCTCTACCGCGAGCACCTGGGGCCAGCCCTGCGCGTCTCGCCGATTGGCGGGGCCGTCGATCTCGCCATGTTCAAGCGCAAGCCGTACGGCCCAGGCTGGGCGCTGGTGGGCGATGCCGGCTACCACCTCGATCCGCTGGCGGCGCGCGGCACGACGGCGGCCGTCGTCAGCGCCGAGCTGCTGGCGCGGGCCATCGTCGCCAGCCGGGCCGGCGCACAGCCCGAGGCCGCCGCGTTCGCCGAGTATCAGACCGCCCGCGACGCCGCCCTGGCCCCTGAGTGGGACGTGACCCACAGTGCCATCATGCGGCCGCCGCCCACCGAGCGCGATCTGCAGGAGGCCCGTCTGCTGGCTGCCCGGCCAGACCTGGTGGCCCTGCACATCGCCGTGCTGCGCGGCCTGCGCGACGCCGCCGAGTTCCGCCAGGCCCTGGACGATCTGCTGCCGGTGCTGCATGGGAGCACGGCGCCTGGGTGATCCGGGCGTGGTGGTCTGTGCGTAGACTAGGGCGCGCAGCGCTCACGCGAGATACCGTTTCTGTCCGTTCGACTTCCCGTTTTGCCGTCCTTTAGGATATCCTCCGCTCGTTTAATGCGGGACGGGTGGACGACGCGCGCTCTATCATCGGCGGCGACGCGCGCTTCGGCGGCATTGCGCGACACGGAGTCCCCGGCGGAGGAAAGTTGATGCAGCGACGGCGCCTCGCACTGACGCTGACGCAGCTCGTTCTGGCGGTGCTGCTCGCGGCGCTGCCGCTCGGCGGCGGTCTTGCGCGTGCGGACGAGGAGAACGACCACATCGACGCCGCCGTGCCAGCAGGGCTTCCCGAAGGGCAGGCCGCGCCGCGACCGCCCGCCGTCCAGCAGGCCGCTGGCAACAACAACATCATCGGCCTGAACGTGGCGCGGCTGCGCCGCCCGCGCTACGTCGAGGCGGCGGCTGAGCTGGTCAACGCCAACGGCGGCGACTGGGGCTACCTGACCGTCGTCTTCACCGCCGACGAGCGCGACAGCGCGACGGGCGATCAACTGCTGCAGGAGCTGCTGGACCGCTGCTACGAGAACCATCTCCAGCCGATCATCCGCGTCGCCACCCGTTTCGACGTCGAGGCCGAGACGTGGTCCCGCCCGGACCCTGACGACGCTGAGCGCTGGCGGGCCTTTCTCGAACGGGGGAAGTGGCCCGTGGCGAAGGTCTGGGTCATTGCTGGCAACGAGGCGAACCTTGGTCGCGAGTGGGGCGGCGAGGTCGATGCAGCGGGCTACGCGCGCTACCTCGAGAACTTCCTGGACGTGTTCGCCGACTCTGAGCGCTTCATGGTGGCGAACGGCCCGCTCGACGCCTCGAACACCACCGAGATGCCGAAGATGCAGGACGCCTACGAGTTCCTGGGCGAGATGGACGCGGCGGTGCCCGGCATCTTCGCGCGGCTTAACGGCTGGGCCTCGAATCCGTACATGGTGCCGCACCAGGGGCCAGAGCTGCGCTACACCCACCGCGCCTACGAGTCCGAGCTGGCGTTCATCGGCCGGGACATGCCGGTGCTGATCACCGAGGCCGGCCACCTGAACACCGGCGACGAGAAGGAGATCGCGGCGTTCTACGAGGAGGCGTTCCGCGACTGGATGGCCGACTCGCGGGTCGTTGCAGTCACGCCGCTGTTCTGGCACCCCGACCGGGGCGTCTACTGGATGTTCGACTTCGACAAGGACAACCAGGTGATCGAGAAGAGCGCCACCTACGACCTGATCATGCGGTTGCCGCGCGGTCGTGGCTCGCCGACCTACGCGCCTGACCTGGGCAACGTGGCGCGGGGTGCGCCGCGCGGCCGGCCGGCTGATGGCGCAGCGCAGACGACCGCGCTCGGGCCACGGCCCGGCCCCGGCGAGCGCACGGGCGCAGACTCCCGGTCCGTGGACGAGATCACCCGCCCGCCGCTGCGCGTGGCGAACACCGAGGGGGCTGGCGCACGCCTGCGGGCCGAGCCGTCACGGAGTGCGCCGGTGCTGAAGACCGTCCCCGAGGGCGCAAGCGTCATCCCGACCGGCCCGGCCGAGCGCCACGGAGACCTGCTCTGGCGGCCCGTGCGGCTGGACGACGGGCTGGAAGGGTGGATCGCGATGGACTTCCTGGTCGCCGGCGGAGGACGGTAGCCGCGCTGCGGCTGGCAAGGCTAGTGGCCTGTCAGTCGTGAAGGACCGGGTCGGGTCACCCGACGCTTCCCCCGTCATCCCGAGTGAAGTGACCCGTTCGGCACGCTCAGGGCAAGCCTGACGACCCTCTCCCGTCATCCCGAGCGGAGTGAGGCTGCTCCCGTCACCGTCATCCCGAGCGGAGTGAGCGTGCGAACGCAGTCGAGGGATCTTCCTCACGCCACAGAAGGAGAAGATCCCTCAACTCCGCTCGTGCCTCGCCGCGGTCGGGATGACGGAGGGTGTGCTCGTTCCTCGCCGCGGTCGGGATGACGGACGGGAGGGCGTTCCTCGCTGCCGTCAGGATGACGATGGGCACCGAGCGACCCTGCGATTCACGCCTGCCGAGCCACTACCGGCGCATCCCCGGCAGCGGTAGCTCGCTCGTCGCGCCGAGCGACTCGACCATCGCGGCCGGGGCCTGGACGGCCTGCCCACAGTAGGGGCACGCCTTCCAGCGCAGCATCATCGGCTGCTCGCAGCGGGCACAGATCCGCTTGAGGCGCGTCTGGCACCACGGGCAGTAGATGAAGTCTGCCTCGGCGCGCTGCTTACAGACGGGGCAGGCGCTCTGGACCTGGATCCCCTGGAGGAACGCTTCCTCTTCCAGCGACTCCTCGTACAACTGCGAGAGCGTCTTGGTCGGCCGCAGAATGATGTAGATCAGCAGCCCGGCGAAGCTGAAGATCGTCACCAGGAGCGTCGCGGCGACCTGCAGGAAGAGGTCCGTCGTGCGGGAGCGAATGTCGCGGAAGGTCCACCAGATGCTGGCGATCCACAGCGCAACAAGATAGGCGGTGATGATCGTCAGGCCGATCCGGAGGATGCGCTCGACCTGAGCGATGATCTCTTCGATCATAGGGGTGGAGCCTCCAGCCGCGAGCGCCAGACTGCACCCGGCGTGCCGGGGTTGCCGCGCGAGTATACCACTCCCCTGCGCTGCGTCTGAACAGAAGATTGTTACAGGCGTCTACCAACCCCCTCCCCGGGGCTGGCGGCGCACGGCGCGCGCACAGATGTCCTGAACGCGATTTCGGGCCGTCGCCTGCCGAGGCTAGCCCGCCTGGGTCATCTGCTGTCAGCGAGCAAACAGCACGTCCCATTTCTGGGCTAGGCAGCGTTTCGACTCTGGTACACGGTCGACAAGCGCCGCCCTGCGAAGACTCCTGCGGACGGCTCGGGAGCACAGATGCGTACCACTCTCCTCGCTCGGCTGGTTCTCGTCCTGGTACTCACCGCCGTCGTCGGCCTGCCCGGCGTGCAGCAGCTTGCGCCGACTCCGGCGGCAGCCCAGCTCGCGGAGCCTGGCGCCCGCCCGCCGATGCCGGCCGGCGATGTCTGGACCGGTGACGTGCCGGGTGCGCCGGCCATCGGCGAGCGGTCGACCGCCCCGACTCCATCCGTCCGCTCAGGTGGCGGCGTCGATTCGGCGTCGGTCGGCTCGGCGGGCACAACCGACGGCTCGTCGGTGTCGAGCGGCAGTGTGCCGGCCAACCCGGCCACCCGGACCGACCCGACGTCGGCCGATCCCACCCCGGCCGGCACGACGCCGCCGGTGGCGACCGGCCCGACCGAGCCGATCATCGTGCGGTTCAAGGCTGGCGCTGGCCGCAACGGGCAGGTGGACGCCCACGTCCGAGCCGGGGCCGTGCGGGCGCGTGCTGTCGCCTTGACCGATGCCGTGGTGGTGGACGTTCCCACCGGACGCGGCAACGCAGCCCTCGCCGCCTACCAGGCGCGCGCCGATGTCCTGTACGCCGAGCCGGACTACACCGTCCAGGCGTACTACACGCCGAACGATCCGTCGTACAGCAGCCAGTGGGCGCTGACCAAGGTCAATGCGCCGGCGGCCTGGGACGTGACGCGCGGCTCGCCGACTGTGCGAGTGGCTGTCGTGGACTGCGGCGTCTTCAGCCAGCAGACGGGCCGTACTTCCAGCGATGGCCAGGCCGGGCACCCGGACCTGCGCGGTCGCGTGATCATGAATCAGGACTTCACCAGCTCGGCTACCGGCTTCGACGACTACTGCGATCACGGCACCCATGTCGCGGGGATCATCGGCGCGGCCGGCAACAACGGCGTCGGCGTGTCGGGGCTGGCGCCGGAAGTCAGCCTGATGAATGCGAAGGTGCTGAGCGACAGCGGCAGCGGCTCGACCTCGAACATCCTGAACGGCGTCTCCTGGGCCGTGCAGAACGGCGCACACGTCGTCAACATGAGCCTCGGGCGCGATGGCGCATGCTCCCAGTCCGAATCCGACATGATGAACTGGGCCTACAGCCAGGGCGTCGTGGTGGTGGCGGCAGCGGGGAACAGCGGGCTGAGCGCGTCCGGCTCACCGGCCAACTGCCCCAACGTGATCTCGGTGGCCGCGACGACCTCCACCGATGCGCTCGCATCCTTCTCGAACCGCGCGACGAACGTTGACGTGGCCGCGCCTGGCTCCAGCATCCTCTCGACGGTCCGCAGCGGCAGCTACGCCAGCTACAGCGGCACCTCGATGGCCTCGCCGTACGTCGCCGGGCTGGCCGGCCTGATCTTCTCGCTGGATCCGAACCGCACACCGGCGTCCGTGATCTCGGTGATTCAGAGCAGCTCGGACGCGATCAGCGGCACAGGCTCGCAGTTTGCCTGGGGCCGCATCAACGCCTCGCGGGCCGTGAGCGGCGGCGGCTCGCCTCCGCCTGCGACCTCGACCTCGGTGGCTACCGCGACGCCGACCCGCACGCCGACGCCAACCCAGACGGCTGTGCCCGCGCCGACGCAGGTTGCCTGCCAGTCGCCGCGCCCGATGATTGTCGTGACCACCACGCCGGCTGGCGGCGCCACCTTCGACGTGTCGGTACAGGCCGGGGCAGGCGTCGTGCGACAGCTCCGCTTCACCCAGTTCCGCAACGTCAGCGTGACCATCGGCAGCTACACCAACGTCACGCAGCCGTTCACCTACGCCCCGCCGACCTTTGGCAGTCAACTCGGCTTCCGCGTCTCGCAGCTCAGCGCTGGCCAGGCGGGGACGGTGTCGCTGACCGTGACCGACGACTGCGGTCCCTGGTACACCCTGGTTGGTGCGGGCGCTGGCGGCTTCCAGCGCGGCGCGGTGGCTGGCACCATCCGCAATGCCGCCGATAACCAGCCGATCAACGGCGCGAACCTCTCGGTGCGCGGCACCTCACGGCAGGATCAGACGGATGCGAACGGCGCGTACACCATCACCGACGTGCCGGTTGGCACGCGGATGCTGGACATCAGCGCGGCCGGCTTCGCGACCCGCTCGGTGCAGGTCAACATCACGGCGAACCAGACGACGACGGCTGACATCACGATGACGGCGAACGGCAGCTCGCAGAACATCGTCGTCTCGCTCACCTGGGGTACGAGCCCCGGCGACCTCGACATCCATCTCTCCGGCCCAACCACGAGCGGCAGTCGGTTCCACCTCTACTGGAACAACCCGAGCGCGGTGTCGCACGCGGTCCTCTCGGCGGACCAGCACAACGGCTACGGGCCGGAGTCCGTCACGATCCGCCGCAGCGCGCTGACCAACAACTGGGTGCCAGGTGAGTACCGGATCTGGTCGCACAACTACTCGGGGACGCCGGGGTACGGCGGCTCGTCGGCGCGGGTGGCCGTGTCGCGCGGCGGCACGGAGCTTGGCTCCTACGACGTGGCGAACGCCAGCGGGACGTCCTCACAGCTGCTCTGGCGGTCGGTCAACCTGACGGTGGACACGAACGGCAACGTCTCGCTGACGCCCGTCCAGCAGTTCCTGAGCGGGACCAGCGGCACGATCCTCCGCTTCTTCGACGGCGACGAGCAGATGGAGTGGCCGACGACCGGCAAGCGGTAGCTGCGTGGGCCGTAGGTCGTAGGTCGTGGGTCGTGGGAATGTAAGCACACGACCCACGGCCCACGCTCTGCGACCTACGCGATCTTCGCCAGCCACTCCACGATGACCTGTCCGACGGCTGCCTCGCGACCGGTGTAGACGTGGTCCGCCCCGTCGATCATCACCGTGTCGATGCTGGCAGCCGCCTGTGCGTTGCGGCGGATCATCGCCAGATCCTGCTCGTCGCCCGTGTCCTGGACCGTTCCGAACAGGGCCAGGATCGGGCAGCGGATCTGTCCGATGGCGGGGTCTGCCGTGTCCAGGCCGTACTGATCCAGGCCCGTCTGCACGCGATTCAGGAAGGTGGTGGCGCTGTGGGTGCCGGCCCCTGCGCGGGAGCTGCCCCAGGGCAACAGGTCACGACCTCGGCCTTCGGCAACCATCTGCCTGGCCAGGGCCACCAGCCGCGGATCGACGCGCGTCGCCTGGATCGGTGGTGAGGCCGCCACGAGGCCGGCCACGCGGGCATCCTGGCGCGTCGCCTGGTAGTGGGCGGCCTTGAGCGCTCCCAGGCTGTGCCCGATCACCACGATGCGCTCGAAGCCCAGCCCGGCCGCGAAGGTGACCCAGGCGTCCACGTCCTGCGGCGACTCGTCGAACAGCTCCCAGCCGCCACCGGCCAGGACCGGCTCGCCGCTCGTCCGCGAGATCCGCGCTCCGAAGTCGTGGCCCCGATTGTTGCCGCTGACCACGGTGTACCCATCGGCCACCAGCCTGCGGCTGACCAGCATCTGGGTCCTGGCGTAGAAGCGACCGGTCAGGCCGTGGACCCAGATAACGGCCAGCGGCTTCGGCGCGCTGAGCGGGCGCAGCGCGACGCCCTCCAGCACGAAGCCATCCCCGGTCTCGGTGTAGACGATCTCCTCGGTGTGGGTCGTCGGCATCGTTGGCCCCCTTCTGTGTGCGCGTCAGCGTCCCTGCGTGGCGGCATGATCGTGCGCGTGGGCTGCCTTCTCCAGCGCGCCCAGTACCAGCGCCGCCGAGGTCGCGCCCGGATCCTGATGTCCGATGCTGCGCTCGCCCAGGTACGAGGCGCGCCCCTTCCTGGCCTGGAGCGGGATGGTGGCATCGCGGCCGGCCTCGGCGGCGGCGCGGGCGGCGGCAAGTGCGTCGTCCAGCGCGCCCCCGGCCTCGACGCTCGCCCGCAGCGCCTCGACGGCCGGGGCCAGCGCATCCACCATCGTCTTGTCGCCGGGCTGCGCGCCGCCCAGCTTCTGGATCGCCTGCACCGCGCCGTCGAGCGCGTCGGCCAGCAACCTGCCATCCACCTCGGACGCCTCGCCCAGCACCCGGCCGGCCTGCCGCAGGGCGCTGCCCCAGAGGGGGCCGCTCGCGCCGCCGACGCTCGACATCAGGGCTGCGCCGACCGCCCGCACCACCGCCCCGGGCGTGGCGTCCGCCGGCAGGCTGTCCACTCGGGGCAGGGCTGCCTTGAAGCCCCGGTCCATGTTGACCCCGTGATCGGCATCCCCGATGGCGGCGTCCAACGCGGTCAGCGCGTCGCGCTGCTCCGCGATGACCCGCGCGCACTCCCGGATCCAGCGGCGAAACACCTGTGCATCCACGCTGTTGCTCATCGCTCTGCTCCACCTGCCCGCATCGTCATGCGGTCCGAGCCGGGACAGCTTTCAGAAGGGCGTCACCTGGGGCTGTCGCCATGCCGCTCGATCGTATCTCGCCCCGCAAGCATACGGGGTGCCCTGCCGAGGTGCAGCCAGGCCCAGCCTGAGACTCCACCGCGCACCAGGCTACCGGAAGCGATAGACCTGCACCGTCAGCGCAAGCGGATCGTGGGTGAACGTCTGCCGGGCAGCCAGACGTAGGCCCGGTGCGGCTGGTGTTCGGCGGCCCCAGGCGAGCAAGGCTTCATGGTACTCCGCTGCGCGCTCGGGGGTTGAGAGCACGACAAGCGCGCCCCGCTCCCGCTCCGAGACGTTGCGGAGGTCACGAGGGTCAATGGCCTCGATGCGGTTGGGGGCCTCGGTCATGATGTCCCAGACCATGCCGGCCTGCTCGATCGATTCGCCGGCGGCGAGCATCGTGTAGCCCGGGCATCCAGGTGGCATCGAAAACTGCTCGCTCGGGGCGTACCAGAGGCGCGCATGACCGTGCCAGCCGCGCCCGCCAAGCCAGCGCGTCACGTCCGTCACGAGGTTGGTGTGCGCCTGCACGACGCCGCATGATGGCGGGTCGCCCAGGTTTGGGGGTGTTGGTCCGCCGACCATCCAGGCGACCCCCAGACACACGCCGGCGACCAGCAGCGTACGGATGCCCGGCGCCGCCGCCATGAGGCCGAGGGCGAGACCGCCAAGCAGCATACAGCCGACCGCGCCACCCGCAAGGACCAGGCCCCCGAGGGGCAGCCGCAGCGCCTGCGTGATGGCCGACACGGCTGATTCTGGCAGGAGCACCTGCGGGAGCGTCAGGGCGATGGCGAACAGCACGGCTGCCAGAGCCGGATGCCCCCCGGCGCTCAGGAGCGGCTTCGGCGGCATCCAGCGCAGCACCGCGGCCAACGCGATGGCGGCCGGTCCCAGCGCCATGTAGTTGACGTGAACCGATTGGATGAACGGCTTGCCTGCTGCTTCCAGCCCCCACATGATGCCCCAGAGCGTGAGGAAGCCTGCCATCGCGGCCACGCCTGGGCGGGGCAACCGCTCGCCGCGTGTCCAGCGTACCGCCAGCGTCAGGCCACAGCCGACAGCCACGACCGACGGGAACCCGATCCACGCGGCGGCCGGAAACCAGTCAGCGGCCCGAACGGCCCAGAACGGGTTGTTGGAGAAGCCGACGGCCGTCGACACCAGCGCTCGCATGAACAGGAGCTGTCCGCCGGCAAGATAGCTTCCGAGCGACAGCACTGCCACCGCCGCGAGGCCACTCAACGCCGCTGCCGTGAATGATGGCCCAAACTCGCGGACCGCACCGCTGAGCGCGTGGCCGATGCTGCCCCTGGCGCCGCCCCGTCCGCCTGCCTGCGTTGTCTCCATCGTCTCCGGCGCATGGCGGGCCGGGCGCCCTCGGAGCACGAGCCAGAACAGGCCAGCCGCTGGCAGTGCGATCAGGTAGGTCGGGTGGGTCAGCACCAGGACGGCAGCCGAGGCTCCGACAAGCGCCCCGGCGCGAACCGACGCGCGCCCGGTCGCATGCTCCGCAAGGCCGAGCAGCAGGAGCAGGTAGAGGAGACTCGTCAGCACGCCATGATACGACCAGAAGCCGGCGATGCCCGTCGCATAGTATCCGGTATAGGACGCGGCTACGATCGTCGCGAGCACGCCGGCGTGACGCCCGCAGACGCGCGTGGCCAGAACCAGCGTGAGCAGCAGGTGCAGAACCGCCATCACGAGGTTGAGGGCCGCGTCGGCCCCGACCGGCGGCAGCCAGCGGTAGAACAGGTACCCGAGCAGGATCCAGGCCACCCGCGCACCCTTGTAGTCCCCGTTCATCTCCGCCCGCAAGATCGGGTCCGTCGTGGCCCAGTCCCGAAAGTACTTGACGTACGACCAGTTGTCGGCGCCACGGAAGTCGAGGATCCAATCTCCGCGAGACACGACGATGAACGCCGCCATCGGGACGAGGCACGCGAGCAGCATGGCTGCCCAGGCCATTGTCCGGGCGCCGTCCTCGCGTGAGCCAGGCGCCAGCGCGGGCGCACCTGCCCTGGGAGTGGGCAGGTGCATCGGACGGTCCGCGGCAGTCATCTGTCCAGGCGGCGACACGTTCATGCTGTTCCTTGCCTGGCGGACAACATCTCTGCTCGGCAGACAATGTCCACATTGCGAGCCGTGCTAGTATAGAGGCGCTGACGCAGAAGGCTCTGGGGGTATGCTCATCCCCGGTGGGAATGCCGATGTGGCGCCGGCCGCGGGGGCATCATCGCGCGGCTGCTGCTGATCCAGGCGCGACGACCAGCGGCCCTGAACCCTCAAGCAATGGATGCTCCCGAAGGTGGCACGGTGCTCGCTGAACAGCCGCTCGTCACGCTGCTGATTCCCGTGTACTACGAGCAGGATAACATCGTCCCGCTCTTCGAGCAGATTCGGGAGTACGTCACGGTCCCGCACGTCTGTATCGTCGTGTACGACAGCCAGGACGACCCAACGCTGCTCCGTCGCGACGACGTTCTGGCGATCGACCCCGATGCTCGGTTCGTCAAGAACGCATTTGGCAAGGGCATCATCAACGCGATGAAGACGGGCTTTGCTGCTGCATCGACGCCGTACATCGTCCCGTTGATGGCCGATCTCTCCGACTCACCAGCGACGGTTGACAAGATGTACGCGAAGATACTGGAGGGATACGACCTCGTCGTCGCCTCACGGTACGTGAAGGGCGGGCGGAAGATCGGTGGGCCGCTGCTCAAGTACATCTTGTCTCGGTTGGCCAACACCACCTTGCATCACCTGTCTGGGCTGCCGATCCACGATATGACGAACGCGTTCATCATCCACAAGAAATCGATTCTGGATCAGATCTCTATTCGAAGCCAGGGCGGGTTCGAATTCACCATGGAGATCATCGCCAAGACCTATGTCCTCGGGTACAAGCTGGCCGAAGTCCCGACGACGAACCGCGACCGCAACTCCGGCGCTTCGAACTTCAAGCTCTGGTCGTGGATCGTCCACTACCTGTACTGGTACGTCTACATTCTGGTGTACTCGATCAGCAATCGCGTCAACGAGCACTACGTGCGCGACGTCCGCCACCGTTGACGGCCAGCGCTCCCTCCCCGTTCCCCGTGTCAGCAACCCCAGCGCAGCGCCGCTGTGTGGACCGGGGCGTCCCACCAGCGCAGCAGATCGTCGTCCACCGTCAGCAGGGTGATCGACGCGCCGGCCATGTCCAGGCTGGTGACGTAGCTGCCGACCAGCGACCGTGCGATGGTCAGCCCGCGCGCGTCGAGGATCCGCGACAGCTCATCGTAGATGAGGTACAGCTCGCCGATGGGCGTCCCACCGAGGCCGTTCACGAAGGCCAGCACCCGCGGGCCGGCCGGGTTCAGCTCGGCCAGGATCGCGTCGGTCATCTCGCGGACGATCTCGCTGGCCGGACGGATCTGCTCGCGGCGACGGCCCGGCTCGCCGTGGATGCCGACGCCGAACTCCATCTCGTCCGGGCCGATCTCGAACGTCGGGCGGCCGGCCGCTGGCGTCGTGCAGGAGGTCAGCGCCACCCCGAAGCTGCGGCTGGTGCTCGCGACGCGCCGTCCGAGCGCCACGACATCCGCCAGCGAGCCGCCGGCCTCGGCGCAGGCCCCCGCGATCTTCTCGACCAGCAGGGCCGCGCCGGTCCCCCGCCGGCCGGCCGTGTAGAGGCTGTCCTCGACGGCGACGTCGTCGTCAACCAGCACCGACTCGACGGTGATCCCCTCGTCAGCGGCCAGCTCGGCGGCGATCTGAAAGTTCATCACGTCGCCGGTGTAGTTCTTGACGATGTAGACGACGCCCGCGCCAGCGTCCACGGCTTGCGTCGCCGCGACGATCGGATCTGGCGGCGGTGAGGTGAAGACCTCGCCAGGGCAGGCGGCGTCCAGCATCCCTGGCCCGACGAACCCGCCGTGCAGCGGCTCGTGGCCGGACCCGCCGCCGGAGACCAGCGCGACCTTGTCCGGGCGCGGCGCGTCGTTCCGCACGATGATGCGCCGGTCGAGGTCGACGCGGACGAGGTCGGCGTGGGCGCGCCCGAAGCCGCGCAAGCCTTGCAGCAGGTACGAGTCGGCGTCGTTAATGAGCTTCTTCATAGGACCGGTGCCCCCTTCGCTGGCGGCGCTTCTGGCGAATGGTATCTGGGGCGGCAGGGGGCCGTCGCATGGAAACACGCCGCGCTGCGGACATCGCCGCGAGTTACACTGTCAGCAATGTCACTCATCGAGGAGGCCGTGTGAGCAAGGTCGTCAGTCTGCGGCTCCGGGATGAACAGGTCGAGCGGCTCCGGCGTGCCGCCCGCAGGTTTGGGCGAACCCCATCCGAGGCGGCGGCGATCCTCCTGGAGGAGGCGCTTCGGCAAGCTGAATTCGCCCTGATCGAGTTTCGCGACTCCCCGGCCGGGCGTCAGGCGTACCTCAAAGGCTCGCGCCTCGCCGTCTGGCAGATCGTGTCGTTCCTGCGAGCCGTTGAGGGGGACCAGGCCCGGACGGCGTCGAGCCTGGAGACGCCGATGTCCTGGGTACAGGCGGCCGTCGCCTACGCGAGTGCGTATCCTGACGAGATCGACGCCGCCATCTTGGACAATGCCCCCGATCCGGCCCGACTGTCCAGACTGATCCCCGGCCTGGAGATCGTGACGGTCGATGCGCCTCCTGCTTGACGCGCACGTGCCATCGGCGGTGGCGCAGTCGCTCGCCGGTGATGGCATCGACATCCTGACACTCGAGGAGTGGCAGCGCGGCGCCTATCGGGACGCCCCGGACCACGATCTGCTCGTCGCAGCCCACGCTGACGCCCGCGTCCTGATTACCTATGACTGCCGCACGCTGCCGGAACTGCTCAAGGTCTGGGCAGAGACCGGGCGTCCGCACAGCAGCGTGATCCTGATGGACGAGCGCACAATCCGCCAGGGTGACGTGGGCGGGCTGGTTCGGGCGCTGCGTCTGCTGATCCAGCGAGACAGCCAGACCCCCTGGACCGACCGCGCCGTTTTTCTTCGGCGCGCATGATGCCCGGTGAGTTCTGGCCCATTGAGGGCATTCGTCGCGGGCTGGAGTCGTCGGCTCGCGGTGGACCGTGTTTACACGTCGTCGGACTCGACGGCGAGGCTCCGCCGGATCGCCAGGTTGACCGCCTGCATCAGCGTGTTGTCAAGGACGCCGATGTACCGTCCGAGCCGGCGCTTGTCGACGGTCCGGACCTGGTCGAGCACCACCTTCGAGGTCTGGGTGACCCCGGCCGCGCCGACCGGTACGAGCACCTCGAATGGATAGACCCGGTCTGTGCCACCGGTGGTGAGCGGGGCCACAATCACGCGGCTGGCGTACTGATTGCCAACATCGTTGGAGATGATCGCGCAGGGGCGAGTCCTGGCGATCTCCGAGCCGATTGTCGGGTCGAGATTGACCCAGTAGACCTCACCCCGACGCGGAAACGTTCGGCTCATGCCGCCCGCCTCATGCGGGCCAGCCTTCGGTGTCGACGACTTCCCAGTCGGCGTTGAGCGCGTCGCGATCGTCGCGCGTCGCCAGGTATCCCTCGATCATCTCGCGCTCGATGTGCGCTCGCTCAATCGCATCCGCCCTGGCCGCAAGAGCTTCGTTGACGAACTGGTTGAAGCCACGCGGCGGCACAAGCTCGCGGACACGAGCCATCAGCGCATCGTCGATCTGGACGGTTGTGCGTACAGACATGCCACCTCCAATGATGGCAACCTTTGCTGGTCATGATGGTAGCAGCTTTCCGCATCCGCGGGGACCGGCTACACTCTGGGCGATGCCCCTCGCCCAGCCTCGCCAAGCGCAGCCTGCCCCGTGAGCCTGCCCGGCCAGGTGACGGCTGCGTCACACGATCGGACGGACCAGGGCGCGGGCCTCGGCGTCCTCGTCCTGCTGATGGCGGCGATCTTCGGGTTTGCCACCTGCGTGACGATGCTCGGGCCGTTGCTGGTCGATCTCAGCGCCGAGCTGGAGGTCTCGCTCGGGCAGGCCGGTTTGCTGGCCGCCGCGATGGCCGTGTCCTGGGCGCTGGCCGCGCCGTTTGCCGGGCTGCTCTCCGACCGCTTCGGCCGCCGCCCGATGATCGTACTGGCGCTGGCCGGCCTGGGGACGGTCACCATCGGGGCGGGCCTCGCGCCGAGCTACGGCGCCCTGCTGGTGACGCGGGTGCTGGCCGGCGTCTTCGGCGGCTTCGGGCCGGCGGCGGTGCTGGCCGCGGCCGGCGATCTCTTCCCGCCGCACCGGCGCGGCATGGCGATGGGCTGGACGAACCTCGGCTTCAGCATGGCGGCGCTGGTCGGGGTGCCGGCGGTGGGCGCGGTCGGCGGGGCGTTCGGCTGGCGCTGGGCGTTCGTGGCCTCCGGCGTCCTGCTGCTCGCCCTGGCCGTGCTGATTCGGCTGACGTTCCCCATCTCGCGGGTGCAGCCCTCCGAGGGCGGCATCTTCTCGACCTACCGAGCGGTCGTCGGTGTGCCCGGCCTCGCCAGCGTCCTGGCCGCCAACCTCTTCGAGCGCGCCCTGTTCAACCTGTCGGTGCTGTACCTGCCCTCGTTCCTGATGCTCAGCTACGGCCTGGATGCCGTGGCCGTCGCGCCGATCCTGGTGCTGGTGGCGGTCGGGAACATCGTAGGCACGGTCGGCGGGGGCTGGCTCGGGGATCGCTTCTCGAAGGTGGGCATCTTCCTGGTGGCGCAGACGCTGTCCGGGCTGGTGGCTATCGCCCTGTTCACCCAGACGCCCGGCCTGCTGGTGTCGGCGGCCGGCGGGGCGCTGTTCGGCCTGCTGAACGCCAGCAGCCGCCCGGCGCTGCTGGCGCTCGGCGCGGAGCTGTCGGCGCGCCACCGGGGCGCGGTGCTCGGGCTGCTCTCGCTGACGAACCAGGGCGGCATCGTGCTCGGATCGAGCGTCGGCGGGCTGGCGATCGGGCTGGGCGGCTACGTGGCGCTGGCCTGGACGATGGCCGCCGACGCCCTGCTGGCGACGACGCTGGCCGTGCCGCTGCGGAACCGGCGCGGCTCGTCCCACTGACGGCACCGCCCGACTGACGGCCTTGCCCCACTGACGGCACGCGCCGACTGACCGGCGCTCCCGGCGCTCACTGGCTGGGCGCTCGCGCGGACACAGCTTCTTCACCTGGAAGACTCTGCGCAGCCCCCCTGGCGTGCGCCTTGCAGAGTGCAACAACCGGGGCGTGCACGGCGTCCTATCAGTGAGGGTCGCAACCGGGCGAGCCTGACCAGACCTGATCCGGCGGATGCGGCGGCGACTGCGCGGCGTCGATCCCCAGGGAGAACGAAGATGCTCACGACACGCGGTGGACTGTACCGACCTCGGCGCGGGCGGATGCTCGGCGGCGTGGCCATCGGCATGGCGTACCGGTTCGGGTTGCCGGTCTGGTTCGTGCGGCTGATCTGGCTGTTGCTGCTCCTGCCGGGCGGGCTGCCGGGCATCCTGCCGTACGCCATCTTGTGGATCGTGATGCCGTCCGAGTAGCGTGCGCGGGCGGTGTGGCTCGGACTACGGCTCCAGTCGCGCCGCCCAGCGCAGGCCGCCACGGATCTGCGCCTGGAAGTCCGCGCGCTCCCAGCCGGCATCGAAGTGGCCGAGCGCGTTGTAGTAGACTCGCCCCTCGCCGTAGGTCTTCGTCCAGGCGAGGGGCAGGTCGCCGATCAGATCGGCGGAGCCTGATGCTGCGCGCAGGAGGACGTGAACGCGCTCACGTGGGTTGTCGGTGAAGGTGTACAGCTCGTCCATGACGCTGAACGTCGGCGGCAGATGGTGCGTGGCGGGGTGGGACTGGTCTTCGACGATCACCCCGAACGAGAGCGCCTTCGGGTGCATCGCGAAGACCGCGCCCAGCAGCTCGGCGTAGTCCGGCCACGCCTTGAGGGTGGTCGTTGCGCCGTGGACGCCGACGAACCCCTTGCCGGACGCCACGAACTCGAGGATGGCGCGCTTCTGCTCGTCGGTCAGGGGCAGCTCACCGCTGGTGCTCACGAAGCAGAGGAGGTCGTGCTCGGCGAGCAGGGCCGGAGTCAGCCGGCTGAGCCCATCACTGTCGGAGATGACCGTGCCAATGTCCAGATGGCCATCTCGCTGCGCGATCTCATGCAGGATGCGCTGCGCCGTGGGGATGGACTCGTGGTAGTAGCCAGCGGTGGCGGTGACCAGTGCCACCCGCGCCGCGCCCGTCCATGTCTGGGCCAAGGGGTGCCTCCCAGAGCGACCTCACCCGCGCAGGCGTGCGCGGCACGATGAGTGTAGCCGGACGGCGCGGGAGACTACCGACCGAACACCATGCCAACGGACATCTGCAACGCAGGGAAGGCCAGCGGTGAGATGCTCTCGCCGGGCGCCAGCACCTGCGTGGAGGCGTACCCCTGGGGCGTCGGCTCGCGGTA